>NZ_JBHXLV010000076.1:0-27011 GCF_042721685.1 Streptomyces sp. NPDC058459
CTCGGAAGTCCCTCAGACAGAGCTGAAAGTCCCTAAAAAGTCCCAGGAGCGGAGAGGCGGGGGACGCCTCTGAGCTGGTACGTCTGCGAAGGGTGCCGGGGATGCGATCAGTTCAGAGCCACTTGATCGATGGTGCGCCAGCGATAGGCGCGGTCTTCGCGACGCAGTTCGACCAGATCCAGGCGATCGACCGGGACGCCGACGCTGTCCATGTCGCGGAGCGGGCGAATCGCTTCCCGGACAACGCAGGCATCCGTGGGGCGGTTGCAGTACGCGATGCCGATGTGCGGCCGCAGCACCGCGGTCGGCTTCCGCAAAGGCAGCTGGCATTGCGCGGTGGTGGCGGACAGCTTGGAGTGGAGGTCGAGCACGGGAGTCCACGGGGCGATGCTGTAGCGGACCGCGCCGCGGGATGCGGTCATCGGTATGGCCTGGAGCCGGAACCTGTCTGTAGGTATCGCGGCTGTCGTGGCGAGCAGTGTGTCCAACTGCTCCAGCGAGACGTCGTCGGTGGTGCCGATCCGGCCGAGGGTCAGGTGCAGACCGTCCGCGTCGATGGAGTCGAAGTTCAGGTTTCGGATCTTGTCTTGGCAGTGTCGAGCGTGCTCGGCGAGCGCCGAGTCGGCGGGGAAGCTGAGCATCCAGTAGTAGGCCCGCGTCGATGGAGTCCACCCAGCCCGGTCCCAGTGGTTACTCATCTCCTGCACCCGGTCGAAGGCCGCCCAGTCGTGTGCCGCGATGACCTCGGGGTCATCGACGCTCGGCGGCGGGGCGGTGGGAAACGCGCTGGGATCCTCAGTCAGCAGCACTCGGTGCCCTCCTCGTACGGCTATCGCTCAAGCGTGCCATCTTGGCAAAATTGGTCACCGCTCGGGTTAACGGGGTGGTGTGCCAAGTGCGTAGCGCCTCGGCGTAATCCCTGACGACAGGTAGCTGGTGCCACGATGCTGCACGGGCGTGGAGTTCACCGGCTCGCTGGATGACCGATCGGATCGGCGGGCCACCCCCGGCTTCGAGAACCTGCCTGCCGAGCACCATGGCCTGCTCCACATCCGGCTGAGGCCCTGCGAGCAGAGCAGTGGCCACGTCCAGGCGGACCAAGGCCCGGCTCCAGTCGGAGTCGGACTGCTCTATGAGTTCGTCGACCTGCTCCGCGTACTCGATGACGTCCCGTGTGTTGCCGAGGGCGACATGGGCGGTAGCGGCGTTCGCCAGTGTGCGGGCGATGCTGTACGGGGCGAAAGAGATGCACGGTGTCAGCCCGCCCGGGAGCCGGTGGTTACTGCTGAGGTCCTCGGCCTCTGCGATGGCCCTCTGCGCGCCCACGGCGTCGCCGAGCTTGCCGAGAGCACGTGCTCGGCCGTTAGCAAGCAGCCGGATCGCCTGCGCGTTGTCGCGATCGATGGCCAAGCCGGCATCGGCTCATTCGAGCGCCTGGTCGTAGAGGCCCGCGTAGTACGCGCCCAGAGAGCGGGTGCCAAAGATCCACATCATCAGCTCCAGGTCGTCGATCTCCTGAGCGAGCTGGAGGGCTTCGGTGCTGTAGGCCTCGGCGATGGCCTCGTGACCCGCGTTGACCGCCATGTAGCTGAGCAGGCCGGAGGCTTGGGCTGCAAGACGGAAGAGTTCTGCCCGCTGCCCAGGCGGCTGGCGCCCTTCCAGCAGTGTCTGGATGAAATTACGCAACTCGGCAGTCTTGGGAGCGAGTTGGTGCGGACCGTCAGCCTCGTACCGGTCCACTATGGCGCCCACCTGCTGGACCAGCACGGTCAAGGTGGTGGGGTCGGTGTTGGACGAGATGGTCGTGCTCAGGCGCCTTGCCACGTCCAGCGGGCTCTCCCAAGGTTCCCGGGCAGCTGTCTCGCGGACAGGTTCCGGGTGCCGGTGAGCTTCCTCGATCGGCTCGGGAGCGTTCCGAGCGAATAGCTGCGGCAGCGCGTGCGGCGGCACGGCCAGCCGCTCCAGCACGGTCACGATCTTGTCGAAGTTGGTCAGCCGCCTCGAACCGGACTCGAGAGCGGAGAGGAACGGCTGGCTCAGGCCCGTGAGACGGGCCATCTCCTCTTGCCGTAAGGAGGCCAGCTTGCGCACGCGGGTGAGAGCCGTCCCAAAGTCGCCGTCCCGCAAGGCCATGACGACCTGCGCGTCCTGCCACACGTGGTTAGGCACCCGGACCGGGTCCGGCTCGGCGGCTGTCAGCAACCGGCTGCAAGGGGCACAGCGCGGCTCACGGTTGTACCGGCTCAGCACAAGCCCGCACCCCTCGCACCGTCCTGGTTTGCCTGCCACCGCTACCGCCGCCCCTCCATTGCCACCTTCTTGCGGGCCTTCAAGAGTCTGATCACCCAAGTGATATCACCGCCGGAATGTGCCATCAGCCGGTTCCTGCCACATCGTTGATGGCCACAGCCAGCCCGCATTCCCTGGCCGCTGATCAACCCTCAGGTCGTTGCGGACCCCTGCCTGGAAAGGGCGAATGTCAAGACCCCGGCTACAGGAGGTGACTTGTGCCCGCCGTTGACACGACGATGCACGAGATCGAGCTCAAGCACGGTCCATTCGGCCAGGCGATCACGAAGCCGTTCGCCAGAACGCGGCGGGCAGTCGACGAACGGTCTCTGCTCAAGGTCTACATGGGGATTGATCCCGAGGGCCGCCGTAAGCGGGAGGTGGAGTCAGTGGAGCGCGCCGCTCACTTGGGTCTGTCGGTCCCCGAGGTCCTGGCCACGGGTACGGGAGAGGACGGATCTTGGACGGTGTTCGGTATGTTGCCAGGCGTGCCCTGTGGGGTGCGTACCGGCCGGGCAATCGAGGGGTACTTCGGTCACGTTCTTAATCTGACCCACCGACTCCACCGGTCTTCGGCCAGTCTTACACCCGGCCTCGGCTGGGAGAACCGCCACGGTCGCCTTGTGCCCCAACACCGCTTCCTGCTCGACCAGTTCTCTCCACGCTGCCGACTACGACCGTGGTGGGAGGCGTTGACCGAGGCCCTTCAACCGCTTGAATCGCATCCCGTCGTCCACCTGCATGGCGACCTCAAGCCCGAGCACCTCTTGGTCGACGACGACCGAGTGCACGTCGTGGACTGGGAAGCCAGCGCCCGAGGCCCCGCCGTCGTCGACTACACCGACGTGGTGTTCCATCTTGTACGTGACCTGCTGTACGGGGGCGTGCCACCCAAAGACGTCCCGGTCGGCCTCATGACCCGGTTACCGTTCAGCGGTCCTGTGCTGGCCTGGCGCTTGCTGCTCTGGCTCGATCGCCGTCGTCCTGAAGACATCGACCTCGTCACGGCCCGCGAAGTCGGCCGCCTCACGGCCGAGGAGCAGGCTCCAGCCGCCTATGCGGCGTTGGCTCGGACCGTCTCACTCCTGCGTGCCGTCGGCGTACCTCGCTGATTCCTTCGAGCATCGCCCGTCCAGGCGTGCTGACGCCTGCGCTCATTCACCTTTCTGTCTCCCTGAACGGAGTTCGTGATGCCTCGTACGAGCACGATCATCAACAACAGTCACCTCGTCATCGACACCTCCATGGCCAAACCGGATACGACGACCATCGTCGAGCGGAAGGGCCTCGGACACCCGGACACCCTGGCTGACCACCTCGCCGAGCGGCTGTCCCGTGCCTACAGCCACCACACCGTCGCGCGGTTTGGCGCCGTGCTTCACCACAACTTCGACAAGCTCGCCCTCCTCGGTGGGGGCAGCGAGGTCCGATACGGCGCCGGCAGGATGACAGCCCCGGTGCGTGTCCTGGTCAATGGCCGGGCAGCACCCATGTGCGGGAGCGAGAAGATCCCGGTCGAGGAGATCGTCGAGACTGAGGTCAGGGCGTTCTTCGCCGAACGGCTCCCCGAGGTGTCGGACCACCTCGACATCGTCTTCAACATCACCAGCAACTCCAGCCCGGGCGCGGTCCTCACCGGCGACGGGGTCCCGGACCGTACACGCTGGTTCAATCCGCGCTCCGTCGATGACCTGCGGGAGCGGCGGGTGCGGCTGTCGAACGACACCTCACTGGGGACCGGCTGGGCTCCGGAGAACGCTTTCGAGTCGTTCGTCCGTGAGCTGGTGAACCACTTCTCCGGCGAGAGCGTTTTCACTCGCGCCCATGCCTGGTGCGGGTCCGATGTCAAGCTCATGGGCTACTGGGACGGCGATCAGGCCGACGTAGTGCTGTGTGTTCCGCAGAAATCGCGCCACGTCGCCAGCCGGGTCGAATATGTCCGCAACGCGGAGAGCGTCCTGGCCGAGTGCCACCGGCTGGCGGGCCTTCGGCTGCCTGGTGCTCAGGCGCGCTTCCGGCTCAACGCCCGCGACGTGCCGGAGAAGGACGAGTTGTACCTGACCTACACCGGAAGCTCGATCGAGTCGGGGGACGAGGGTGTCGTCGGGCGCGGCAACCGAGTCAACGGCCTGATCACGCCACTGCGTCCGATGAACCTGGAGGGAGCCAACGGCAAGAACCCCGTTTACCACGTCGGCAAGCTCTACAACATCGCCGCCCAGCGCCTGGCCGAGCGCCTGCACGAGACCACGAACGGGCACGCGGAAGTGCACCTGGTCAGCACCACCGGGCAGCGCCTCGATCAGCCGTGGCGCATCCTGGTCCGCCTCTCGGCTCCCTACGCCGAGATCGACAAGGTGCAGGCCCTCGTAGCGGAGACGCTGGGAGAGTTCCCGGCGCTGACCGACGAGTTGGTCTCCGACGGGATCGTGCTGAGCTGATGACGAAGCGGACGCTCGGAGAGATCCCCGCAGGGTGCCGACGGCGATTACTTGCGCATTACGGGCCTGCTGCCCAGCGGTGGCTCGATGCCGCCCCGGGGCGGCTGGCACGTGCGGCGGAACGCTGGAAGCTGTCGCTTGTGTCCTATCACGACGCCGGACACGCCTCGGTGATCGCGACGGCGACCTGCCTTGACGGGTGTCCGCTGCTCCTCAAGGCGTGGTTCGATGCCACCCGCTACCGCCGTGAGGTGGACGCGCTACGACTCTGGTCCGGCGGACCGACAGTCGGCGTCGTGGAGGCCGCGGACGACCTGGCTGTCGCCGCACTCGAACTCGTCGGAGGACAACCCGGTGGCGCGGAGTGGCCGAGGCGGGAGATTCAGGTGGTGGCTGCGGCCCTCCAGGGGCTGCACGTCTTTGGGCAGCGCAGGCGCCGGCCGGAGAGTCTGCCGCGCCTCGCTGACTACCTCGCGCAGGAAATCTGGCCCCGGATCGAATGGCGGCTACAGAAACTCGATCTCGGCGGCTGGCGCTCCCTGGTCGAAGCCGGGCGCCCTGCTGCCGACCTGGAGGAGGGCCCCCGCCGGGCGACGGTGCTGCACGCGGACCTGTATCGGGAGAACGTGCTGTTCGACCGGCTGGGTAACCCCCGGCTGATCGATCCGCTTCCCATGGTGGGTGATCCGGCGTTCGACTGGGCGTTCTGGACCGTCTACTACGACCTGGGGCGCGGTACCGACAGGCGGCTGGCCACCGCCTCACGCGTCTCCCGGATTCCCGTCCCGGTGCTCGCACCCTGGTGCCGTCTCCTGGGCGTCGACGGCCTCCTTTTCTACGTGGAGTCCGGCGACCCACGAGGGGCCCTTATGGCGGAAGTGCTCACCCACCTCTTGGCGTCGACCTCTTGGAGCGGATCGTGACGACGTACATCCTCCGCCATGGCCAAACGGACTGCAGCAAGCGCTACCTCGTCAACGGCGACCCATCCCAACCCATCCGCTTGACCGAGGAGGGGCGGCAATCGCTGAGCTTGAACCGCTCCACTCTCCCCCTCCACACCGTACGGACGTGGCTGACCAGCGAATTCCCGCGTGCCCAGCAGACAGCTTCTCTACTGATGGACGTGTCGGCGGCGGACCTGGTCATCGATTCTCGGTTGAACGAACTCGACTATGGAGAGTTCGAGGGCCGCCCGTTCCTGGAGTACGCGGTCTGGCTTGACGGCCAGGGTCCCGGCGAGCGGCCGGCGGGTGGCACCGAGTCACAGCGCGACGGCATTCGGAGGATGCTCACGGGAGTCCTAGCCGCCCTGGAGCACCCAGGTCCCCGTGTCCTCGTAGGCCACGGCCTTGTGGTCTCCGTACTCCTCTGGCACCGGTGCCGATCGTCGAAGGAGGCCATGCCGCTCTTCTTCCCGGAGGCGCCGTACGTCGAGCCGATCGCCGTACCCGACGACGAACTGCCTGACTGGGGCACGGCGCTGCTGAGCGATCTTGACAGAGATGTTCCCGGAGGTCGCGTCGACCGCGGTGGCGTGGACATATTCCGGATCGACGAGGGCTCGGCGCTTGCTACCGTCGATTCCGTATCCCACCCGCCGGATCAAAAGGATCTTCCTCATGCATGATGCCCGCGCCCTAATCGAAATGGGTGCCGAAGCGGTTCGTCGGCTCGCTCGTCGCGGCTACTCTCTGGACCTGTCCGAGCTGGAGTCCCTCCAGTCTCGTCGCAACCAGAACATCCGTTCGGCTGACGAGCTGCGGGCTGAGTCCAAGCGGGTGGCGAGCGAGGTCCAGCAGACGGCCAAGCAGGGTGGCGACATCTCCAAGCTGAAGGATCGGGCTCGCGAGCTGAAGGAGCAGATCCGGGACATCGAGACCGGTCAGAGCCAGATCGAGGAGCAGCTTCGCGACCTCCTCCTCAGCATCCCGAACCTGCCGGACGAAGCGGCCCCAGACGGCGATTCCGAGGACTTCGCGGTCGAGGTCCGACGGGTCGGTACTCCGCCGGCCTTCCCGTTCGAGCCGAAGGACCACGTTGACCTCGGCGAGGGCATGGGGATCCTCGACTTCGCGCGGGCTACGAAGCTGTCCGGCCCCCGCTTCGCGGTCTCGCGCGGCGTCGGGGCAGCCCTGGAGCGTGCCCTGGCCACGCTCTTCCTCGATCTGCACACTCGTCGGCACGGGTACATCGAGCACGCCGTCCCGTACCTGGTCACCCGCAAGACGATGACTGGCACTGGGCAGCTGCCGAAGTTCGAGGAGGACCTGTTCAAGACCGGCGTCGCCGACCGTGAGCTGTTCCTGATCCCGACCGCCGAGGTGCCGCTGACCAACCTCTACGCCGACGAGATCATCCCTCCGGCCGAGCTGCCGCTGGCGCTCACGGCGCACACGCCGTGCTTCCGGTCCGAAGCAGGCTCGTACGGTCGTGATACCCGGGGCCTGATCCGTCAGCACCAGTTCGCCAAGGTCGAGATCGTCCAGATGGTCGACCCGGTTGACGCGGACGCAACGCTGGAGACGATGGTCGGCCACGCCGAGGCGTGCCTGAAGGAACTCGGCCTCGTCTACCGCGTCGTCAAGCTGGCCGCCGGTGACACGGGCTTCTCAGCCCAGCTCACGTACGACATCGAGGTCTGGATCCCGAGCCAGAACACGTACCGCGAGATCTCCTCGGTCTCCAACTTCGGCACCTTCCAGGCCCGCCGGGCCAACATCCGGACCCGTGGCGAGGACGGCAAGCCCAAGCTCGTCGCCACCCTCAACGGCTCCGGCCTCCCCGTCGGCCGCACCCTGGCCGCTCTCCTTGAGCAGTGCCAGCAACAGGACGGCTCCATCGTCCTGCCCGAATCTCTCGTCCCGTACCTCGGCTTCCGCCGTATCTCGGCGGACGGAACACCGGAGGCATAACGTGCTCGTCGGCGTCTGCGACTTCCCCAGTAGCTACGCCTTTCCACCCGCCGGTTACGGCGGGATCGAACGATGGCTGTGGGCGGTCGCCGTAGGCGCCCGAGCCGCAGGCGCCGACGTACACCTCCTCGGGCCGGGCTGGCTCACGAACCTGGAGAACGACTGGGTTCGTCGGCCGGTCCGCCTGGAGGACACCACCACCGGGTCGCTCGCCTCGCGCGATCTCCGCAGCACCGGATACGACCTCCTGGTCGTGGGGCACGAATACCCGTCGCTGCCAGCCTGGACGCGTACCTGGAACGACCTGGACTGCGACGTTGCCACGTTCCAGCACTCGCCCGTCTTCGAGCACGCCGATGCGGCCTTCGACGGCAAACGGTCACGGCTCTACTGCTACTCGCCTGAGATGGTCGAGCGGTACGCAGACCACCAGCCGATCCCTGAACTCGCTGTACACCTCGGCCTGGACGAGGAAGAGCCGTCGGCCGTCGCCGGTGACGACCTCGTGTGGCTTGGCCGCATAGACGAGGAAAAGGCGCCCCACATCGCTGTCCGAGCCGCTCAGATCCTCGGCCGCCGGATACAAATCGTCGGCCCGGTCTTCGACCAAGCGTATGTACAACGCCACGGACGCCTCTTCAGCGCGGACCACGTGAAGTGGGCCGGCGAACTCGGCGGTCCCGCCAAGACCGCCGCCATCCGCGACGCCTCCGTCTTCGTCTACACCTACGCCCGTACCTACGTGGAGGCCGGCGCTGCCGTTTTCGGCGAGTCCCTCCGCACCGGCACCCCTATGGCTGCGCTCACATGGCGCGAGGGGACCTGCGCCGAGGCGGCCCTGTGCGAACGGACAGGCGTGATTACGGTGGCCGATCCCGACGAGGACGACGAAACCGCTGCGGAGCTTCTCGCCCTCGCGATTGAGCAGGCCGAAGACCTCAACCACACGGAGGCCCAAGAGATCGGAATGCATCGCTTCGATCCGGCCCGCCACTTTGCGGCGATGTCGACTCGGCCATGCTGACGAGCGGTCTCAGAGAGCTTGCGCCCGGTCCGCCGACCGATACAGAGGGCCGCTTACCTGCGGTCCTGCGCCAAGCTCTGGGACCCCACTGGGAGTTCACCATCGCCGACGGGCGGATTGCAATCGAGCACGCCCACAGAGGCTCGCCGTACCGTCCGCCCCGCCAAGCCCCGTCGTGGGAGGGGCTGCTGGCGGAACTGAAGGCAAGTTTCGCCGCCCAGGGCGTCCCGCAGGACGCCTGCCTGCCACTTCGGTGGGGCCGCGAGACCGAGCTGACGATCTCGGCCGTCCAAGCCCTCGACCCCCTCCTCAAAGATGGGCGTCCGCTGACCTACCGCAGCGGCTTCCTGCCTCAGCCGGTTGTCCGTTTCACCGGGCAACGTGACGCATCGGGCGACCTCCGGGATGGATTTCTGACCTCGTTCGTCAACGTTTCCCGTGTCCAGCCAATTCAGCGCATGGACGAGTACGGTGTGATCCTGGATGGCTGGCTCAGTGTGCTGTCGCGATTGGGTTTCCACGCGCGCCACATCAGCGTCCAAGGAAAGCTGGCAGCATGGCGACGTCGCCAAGTCGAAGGCGTCACCCTTCGCTTCAACCACCTCGACCTGTCTCTCGGCGACATCGTCCTTCTATGGAACGCCGACAACCCTGCACGAATGGCGGTAGACCTCGGCACCGGATTGGAGCGGTTGGCCTGGGCACGTACGCGGCTGGGGTGGATGGACCTCGTCTTCGGCAGGTTCGCGCCCCTGGCGCCCCCACCGACTCTGGACGCCGTCCGCACCGCCACTCTCCTCCTCGCGCACGGCATCCGTCCCACCGCGCGAGGGGCTGGCGGAATCACACGCCGGGTGATCGGAACGATCGACCCTGATTCGGCGAGATTGGGCGTCAGCTCCCTGGTTCGTGCCTCGTATCGCTATTGGCGACTGTTCGGTGAGCCGAATGTCCCATGGCCAGCCGTGGCCATGGCGATTGAGGAGGAGCTCGGCATCTCCCTCTCTGTCAAAGTAGATCGAGTCAGGAATACTGGATGATTTATTGAGTCGAGGGCGGAGACGCGAGTGCCGGTATCACTCATGCAATACCGGCAGTTGAGGCATCCTGACGGGCAGCTGCCATCAGTTGCGGCCTTGGGTCGTTTTGACGATCGCGTCCAGGAGCCGTGGGACGTCTTCGAGACTGTCGAGGACCACGTCGGCTCCGGCCGTGGAGAGTTCGGCGGCGGTGGTCTTGCCGGATGCGACTCCGATCACAGGAGCGCCGCCTTCAAGCCCGGTACGGACGTCTTCGAGGGAATCTCCGATGATGACCGTGTTGGAGCGGCTGAAGGCGGTGGTTCCGTACTTGGCCTGAGCTCGCTCCTGTGCGACGGCGACGAGAGCTGGGCGGTGGTCGTCGTCCGAGGAGTATCCGCCGATCTCCGTGTCAAGGAACCCGTCGAGGTGGAACGCTCCGAGCTTCAGCAGTGCGTTGGGCTTGAGGTTTCCCGTGACGACGGTAGGAACGCAGCCCGGTTGTGCGTGCACGGCCTTGAGCGCGTCCACGGCGCCAGGCAGGAGCACGCCTCGCTCACGAACGTCGTCGACGTGCGCGGCGAGACGCCGCGGCAGGAGTTCCACCATGCGCGGCACCAGGCCGGGGACGTCTGCCTCGGGGACGCCGTTGTCCAGGAACAGGGACCGAATCGCGAGGGGCATGGTGACGCCGGTGCCGCGGGCTGGAAGGTGTTCCACGGGACGTCCGACGATCTCCGCGAAGGTCTCCTGGTACACCTGCCGGTCGATGTCACCGACGTACAGCAGGGTGCGGTCGATGTCCCACAGCACGAGAATCTGCCTGGCGTCGGTCAAGTTCGGCTCCCTGCTGTTGCCATGGTGGCGCGTCGCTCCAGTACGTCTTGAGCGTACGGGCTGTGGGCGACGGGTCGGAGTTGTTGGATCATGCTCGTGACGTGACTGTCGAACCGTGCCGACTGAAGATTCTCGGCGAGGTCGAGGACCTCGTGTGCCGTGGTGCAGCCGGCTTCGAGGTCGCCCTGCTCGATGTGGGCCGTTGCGGCTCGGGAGAGGAACAGACCCCTGGTGCGGTGGTCCGCCGGGTTGAGTGCCTTCCGGGCCTTCGTGAAGCTGGCGACGGCGCCGCGGGCGTCGCCGAGGTCCAGGTAGCAGCTGCCAGCCTGTCCGTGGATTTCGCCCTCGTTGATCCAGTACAACCACTCTGGGTCGTGCTCTGAGCGCCCTTGAGCGCAGAGTTCGGCTGCCCGTCCCAGCGCGGTAAGCGCCGCTTGCCGCTCGCCGAGTTTCGCGTGTCCGCAGGCCTGTCGGGTCAACAGCATGGCTTCGAGGGCGGGCGTGCCGAGCTGCTTGACTCCTTCGCGGGCTCGTCGTGCTGCGGTGACAGCGTTGTGCGGTGCCCCGGTGGAGTAGCCGTGGATGGCCATGTAGGACAGTGCGCCGGCGCCGAGCCGGAGGTCTCCTGAGGCCTTGGCTGCACGGAGCGCGGCATACAGGTATCCGAGCGTTCGGTCGCGCTCGCCGGAGTCGAAGACGAACCATCCTGATTGAATGGCGGTGTCGGCGATGATCGCGGCGAGCCGTCTGCCTGTCCGTCGTACGAGGTCTGTTTCACGAGGCCCTTGAGTAACTGCAGGTGCGCGTCGCCCAGTTCCCTGAGGGTGCCGCTGCCGTCGCTCGCGTCCATGGTCCGCAGGCTGTCGGTGGTGCGCTGGAGGCCATCGAGCAGTTCGGAGGAGAGGCGGCTTCCGCCTGCCGCGCGGTGGAGGGGTTCGGTTTCGGCGATGTCCCATTGGTTCACGAAGGCGGTAAGTGCTATGGACAGAAATGCCTGGCTCAGGCCGGTGAGTTGTGCCATGTCGTCCTGCCGAAGGGCGCCGCGTAGTCGGATCAGGCGGCTGGCTCGGCCGAAGTCCCATGCCGTGAGTGCCTTGCGGACGTCTGGATCGAGCCATACGTGTTCCGGCACGATAGGTGTGTGCTCTTCCAGGACCCTGGAGCGGGTGCATGCGAAGTACAGGGTTTCGGTGTTGTAGTTGCTTAGTTGACCACCGCACCGGTCGCAGCTTCGCAGCGACTGCTGATGCACCTTATGCCTCCCCGTGAGTGAGCGCGCGCAACCTCAATTACTCCTGGTGGAGCGGTAATCACACAAGTGATATCACCCTGGGAATGTGTGCGCGGGATGTTTTGCCGCCAGTGTTGGGGGAGTCCCGCAGTACGACACGGAGACGAACTGGCCGAGATCATGGTCATTCGGCCGAGCTGGAGCTTGTCGTGTTGCAGGGAACGCGAAGCTGTTGCTGATCTCTTCCAACGGAGTCCACGTTGTCTTCCGCCACACGAGCGAGGCCAGCCCGGAGCCCGCTCCTGTCGCTCAGCCGCCCGCATGATGCAACCCACCCATCAGGAATGCACTGTTGCTGGACGGTGTGCGGTGGCCATTAGTATCTCCGCCGTCGTGCTCCTGGGCATTCTCGTTTTCGTCTTCGTCGGGAAGAGTGGCCTGAATGCGGCGCACGCAATTGTGTGCAGCCTCTTCGGGTTCTTCTTGGCGAGCACCTCGATGGCTCCGAGCATCAGCCGGTTCGTCAACGGTGTTGCGGACATGATCGGCCAGATTCGCTTTTAGGCCATACATCCTATGGGCGAGGTGTATGTCGTTCGCCCCGAACCAGTTCGTGCCATCCATTCTGTGGCTCATTCACCCCCCATCCTTCTGAGGTCCCCCGATGACATACGCGATCAATTTGAGAAGCCCGTCGCATCGCACCGTCCGTGTTCCTCAGGCGGGCAGTCCTGTTCCTGCTTCAGAGCGTCGTCGTTCCCGGTTCGAGGGGCGGTGATGCGTCTCGTGTATCACCCGGCCGGCCATGACGACGAACTCCGTGTCGCCTTGGTCGAACTGCAGGCGGGACGTTGGAAGACGGCGCGGGAACTGCTGTTGGACACGGGCACGCACTGGACATTGCGAACGTCACGTACCCAGCTCTTGGCGGTGGCAGCAGCCCGATCGGATGTGGTCGGCGTGTGGCTCGCCGAGGAGCCCGGCAGTTACGACGCGCAACTGATGGGGGTTCGCGTGGCCGTCGAGCGGGCCTTGCGTGCGCACCGGCAAGAACATCCACAGACTTTGGAGTTCGAGATGAGGGCGCGGCGTGAGGCCCTGCTGGCGGCTCGTCGTGCGCCGCACGATCCCGTGCCGTGGGTGTGCCTTGTCGCGTTGGCGCAGATCGATACGCGGCAGCTGCGCCATGAGCATCGCCTGAGGCCCGCCGAGCCGATGCTGCCAGCGGGGCCGTGGGGGCTGCTCTACGAGGTCAACCAGCGTGATCCGTACAACCGTGAGGCCTATCACCGCGTCCTGCAGTTCCTGCTCGCCCTTGAGGGGCCGCGCGCGGCTTCCTTGGCCGCGATCTTTGACTTCGGGCGGTGGATCGCGTCGCAGCGGCCCGTCGGATCGCCACTGTTGCTTCTGCCCGCGTACGCGCAGATCGAGCAGCGACGGCGATCGCGGGCCGATCCGCTGTGGCGGCGCCAGTGGGCGCAGGAGGCGACGCTCGACTGCACGTTGAACGCCTTTTACGACTGGTTCCAAAAAACGACGGTCAGCCAGTGTTCGGTGGCTGATCTGAACCTTCTCGCCTATGCGTTGTGGGCCGGCCACCAGTATCTGGAAGCAGCCGAGGTCTTCGAGGCGATGGGCCCATATGCAGCCCGTGAGCCGTGGACTTCGGTCCATGACGGGGCCGCGGGACCGGACCCCGGCGAGACGCTGCTTCTTCGAGCACGCACCGAGTCTCTTTCCTTCGCCCGTACCCACAGGCCGCGCACCGGGCGGCACCCGTGATCAGTATCGGCCGCCAACCGTCCGCGCATTGGCATGAACCTGCTCAGTATCCCACCTTCTCTGAACCTAGGAGCTGTCCATGTCTCGTGTGAGTCCCACCCACCGTGCGGTGCCTCGTAAGCCGGACGATACGTATCTGCGGGAGCTCGGCTACGAGCCCGTGCTGACCCGGCGCATGGGGGCGTTCGGGAACTTCGCGATCTCCTTCTCCGTCATCAGTGTCCTGTCCGGATGTATGACGCTGTACGGATTCGGCCTGAATACCGGCGGTCCCGCCGTGATGCTGTGGGGCTGGGTGCTCGTCGGTGCCATGGTGATGTTCATCGGTGCCTCGCTGGCCGAGGTGACCTCCGCCTATCCCACCTCTGGAGCCCTGTACTACCAGGCGGAGCAACTCGGCGGCCGCAAGTGGGGCTGGTACACGGGCTGGCTGAATCTGCTCGGGTTGCTCGGCGCGATCGCTGGCATCGACTACGGGGCCGCCCTGTTCACCGGCGCCTTACTGAACCTGCAGTGGGGCTTCGAGCCGACGCCGGGCAAGATCATGATGATCTACGTGTGCATCCTGGCCCTGCACGCCACCTTGAACCTGTTCGGCGTCCGGCTGGTCAGCATTCTCAACAACATCAGCGTCTGGTGGCACCTGGGTGGCGTCATAGCGATCGTCGGCGCACTGGTGATGGCGCCCTCCCAGCACCAGTCTGTCGAATTCATGTTCGGCGAGTTCGTCAACAACACCGGCTGGTCCAGCCCCCTGTATGTGGCGGTGCTCGGTTTGCTGCTGGCCCAGTACACGTTCTGCGGCTACGACGCCTCCGCGCACCTGTCGGAGGAGACCACGGACGCTCAGGTGTCCGCACCCCGCGGGATCATCCATTCGATCGGATGGTCGTGGCTGGCCGGATTCGTTCTGCTGGCCGGGCTCACGTTCGCCATCCAGGACTACGCGGGCACCGTGGGGACAGCCACGGGCGTCCCGCCGGCACAGATCTTCCTGGACGCCCTGGGCCTGGCCGGGGCGAAGGCACTGCTCCTGGTCGTGATCATCGCCCAGTTGTGCTGTGGCAATGCCGAGACCGCTGCCGCCTCTCGGATGGTGTTCGCGTTCTCCCGCGACGGGGCGCTTCCGGGCTCGCACCTGTGGCGGCAGGTCGACCGCCGCACCGGTACCCCGCGCAAAGCCGTGCTGCTGTCCGTCGTGTGCGCTGCCCTGCTCGCTCTGCCGAGCTTGTACAGCCCGGTCGCGTACGCGGCGATCACCAGCATCAACGTGGTCGGCATCACGCCGGCGTACGCCCTCCCGATCTACCTGCGCATCAGGAACCGGGACCGGTTCCAGCCCGGTCCGTGGAACCTCGGCCGCTGGGGCGTGACGGTCGGCACGATCGCGGTCATCTGGGTGGTGTTCGTGACGGTGCTGTTCTGCCTGCCGCAGAGCCGCCCCGGCGGCGGCGCCCTGGTGTCCGTCGAGACCTTCAACTACGCGCCGGTCGCTTTGCTCGTCGTCCTTGCGCTGGCTTGGGGATGGTGGCGCAAGCAGGGCAGCTCGTACGAAGTCCCGGCGCAGAACTTCGACCGCTCCGCGAGCACGTACGAAGACGAGGTCGTGTGATGACGGGGGCCGCGACGAGCAACGGCGCTCTGGCGCGCCTCAGCGCGGCAGCCGCTCCTGCTTTGGACGGGCGCTCGGAGAAGGCCTTCTCGCTGACTGACCTGCGGAACCTCGTCAAGGCGGGCGCGATCGACACCGTGCTGCTGGCCGTGCCCGATCTGCAGGGCAGGCTGAAGGGGAAGCGGTACGACGCGAACCACTTCCTCAGGCGCGTCGCACATCAAGGCGCTGAGGTATGCGCCTACATCCTGGCCACCGATCCCGAGATGAGCCCGGCGGACGGCTTCTCTCTGACCTCGTGGGAGACCGGTTACCAGGACTTGTCCGTGCAACCGGCTCTGGCGACGCTGCGCGTCGTGCCGTGGCTGCCGCGCACCGTCGTCGTGCTCGGCGACGCCGTGCGCGATGACGGAACACCCATCGAGATCGCGCCTCGCCAGATCCTCCACCAGCAGATGACCCGGCTGTCCCGGCACGGTCTGCACTCCAGGGCAGGGATCGAAACCGAGTTCGTTCTTTACAAGGGCACGTACGCAGACGCGGACCGGGCCGGCTATCAGGGCCTGCGGCCGTTGACGACGGGGAACCTGGACTACGCCCTCGACCACGACCCCGTGTCCGACCGGTTCTTCCGCCGTCTTCAGCGGGCGCTGGCAGGCGCCGGGATGCCCGTCGAAGCCATCAAGACCGAGGCCGGCCCCGGACAGGTCGAGGTGACCTTCCCGTACGGCGGCGCACTCACCGCTTGCGACCGGCACCTGCTCTTCAAGCACGCGGTGCGCACCCTGGGCTCGCGCGCCGGTCTGGCACCCACGTTCATGGCGTCCCCGGAAACCGGCCGAGCCAATGGCCTGCACCTGCATGTGTCGCTGTGGTCGAAGGCCATCAGCCAACTCAACGAGCCCGGCAGCGAACACGAACTGTCCCGGACCGGTCAGCATGCCATTGCGGGTCTGCTCGACGGCTTGCCCGAGCTGGCCCTGCTCTACGCGCCCAGCGTCAACTCCTACAAGCGGTTCACGCCCGGCTCGTTCGCACCGACCACCTTCACCTGGGGCCACGACAACCGCACCTGCGCGGTCCGCGTCGTCGGCCGCGGCGAAGGCCTGCACCTGGAGATCCGGGTGCCAGGTGCGGATGCCAACCCGTACCTGGCCCTGTCCGCGGTCCTGGCGGCCATCGACCACGGTCTCGAGCGGAGGCTCGCTCTTGGTCCCGAAGAGACCGGTAACGCCTATCGCGCAGGCGGTCCCCCCGTTCCGTCCACTCTCGGCCAGGCTCTGACCGCCTTCCAGAACAGCGCCCTGGCGCAGGAAGCCTTCGGCGCCGAGGCGGTTGAGCACTATGCCCGGCTCGCCCGACTGGAACTCGACCACGACCAGCGCCTGGTCACCGATGCCGAGCGGCAGCGGTGGCTGGCCCGGGCCTGACACCCCCTCTCCCCAGAAAGGATCTACACCCGTGAGTGCCCGACTGGCTCGCCCTCCCGCGACGCTGCTTGATCTCACACCGGCACAGCTTCGGATCGCCAACAAGATCGCGCAGGGCCGGAGCACCGAAACGATCGCCTCCGACCTCACGATCACCGCCGGGACCATCAACGTGCAGATGAAGCACTGCGGTCAGAAGCTCGGCGTGCGCGGTCGTGCGGCCGTCGTCCATGCCTGCTTCGTCACCTGGCAGATACAGCGCCCTGAGAAGGCCGCCTTCCCGGAGGATTTCTCGGACGAGGAGATCAAGACATGGCGGATGGTCGCCGCCGGTGCGACGTCGAAGGACTACGCGGAGAACGCCGGTATCAGCCGCAACGAAGCTCTGCGGCGGTTCAGGGCCCTGCGAGAGCGCGTAAAGGCGGACAACGGCCCGCATCTCGTGTCGCTCGGCTGGAGGTAAGGCGTGCTCGACGAGTCCCTCGTCGAGATGGTCTCAGGCACAGTCCTTCCCGTACTGGCGCGCAGATGACCAGGTCAGACCGCAATGTCAGTGGCTCTTGCCAAGCTACCCACCTGCATGCGAACACTGAGTGCATCCGCATAATCACGCCCTGTGGTGCAGCGGGATGCTCGACAGACGGAAGGGCGCACCGACGTGACCGATATGCCCGGCGCATTCCATCAGTTGGTGGAATCGGCAACCAACGCGTACACGTTGGTTGCCGAACACCCTCGGCCTGGAGGTGTCCGGCTGTCCAGGTGGGGGACCAACGGCCCAGGAAGCAAGCGGTGGTTCGTCAAGCAGCACGCCGGCCCGACCGCGCTCGACGGCATCCCGGCCGGGCACCGCGTGTCGGCGGAGGGCTGGAGCCGATGACCCACATCCCGAAACCCGCTGCCACAACCGTGCCGACCGGCGAAGCGGAGGTGTCGGACGAGGAGCTGAAGTTCGTCATCCCCGGCGACCGCCGCATTGAGGCGGCCAGCGCGATCACAACCCGCTCGATGGCCCGACGTCTGCCCCAACTGATCCGCCGATCCCTGGCACTGGGCTGGCAGATCGACCGCGTCGCGGTCATCGCTTGTACGGCACTGGCTGCGTGAGGCGACGGCAGATGTCGTACCCCTGACGCCCCTGCCGTTCACTACCACCTGCTTCGTACGGAGTGGGCCTCAAGTCGAGCACATCCCATCCCGGAATTCCCCGCCACCTCATGACGAGGTCAGGACGGGAAGTGAGACCAGTCCGCGCACAAGACGGGTGCGCCGCCAGTCCAGTTGATCAGGCAATACGGCAAGCCGGATCCCAGGGAAGCGGGACAGGATCGCGCGCAGGGCGATGTCGGCTTCGGCTCTGGCGAGGGGAGCGCCGACGCAGCGATGGATGCCGTGGCCGAAGCTGAGGTGGCCGGCGGCTTCCCGGTCCAGGTTGAGCTGGTCCGGCGAGGGGAATCGCTCCGGGTCTCGGTTGGCGGCTCCAAGAGCGACAATTACCGGGACACCGGCGGGGATCTCGGTGCCGCCGAGCGTGACGGCTTCCGTGGTGAATCGGAAAGTGGCCGTGCTGACGGGCGAGTCGAAGCGAAGCAACTCGTCCAGCGAGGCAGGGATGTCCTCCGGATTGATGCGTAGGCGCTCCAGCTCGGCTGGGTGCTGGAGGAGCGCCAGGGCGGCGTTGCCGAGGAAGTTGGTCGTGGTCTCATGTCCGGCGACGAGCAGCAGCACGGCCAGGGAGACCAACTCCTCCTCGCTGAGGTGGTCGTTGCCATCGCGCGCTGAAATGAGGCGGTCGAGGAGAGAATCACCGGGTCGCAGGCGCTTGGCGGCGATCAGGCCGGTCATGTAGTCGGCCACGGCGTGCGAGGCCGCGTCGATGAGGTCGGGCTTCCCGGCGGCGAACAACTCGGCAGACCAACGCTGGACCTCGGGCCGGTCGACCTCCGGGACCCCCAGGAGTTCGCAGATCACGATGACCGGTAGGGGCACCGCCAGGCCGGCGACGAGGTCGACCTGCTCGCCGACGGGCCACTCGTCCAGCAGCGCGTCGGTCACCTGGGCGATGAACGGCTGCAGCTCGGCGACAGCGCCCGTCGTGAAGGCATTGGTCACCAGCTTGCGCAGGCGGGTGTGGTGGGGTGGATCGCTGGCCAGCATGTTGTGCGCGACCGCAGGGTGCAGACGGCGCCTCGACCCCTTGTCGGCGAAGAAGGCGGCCGTGTTCTTCGAGAGCCGCGGGTCGCTGAGGGCTTGTCGGGCCTCCGCGTATCCGGTGACCAGGTAGCTGCCGTGGCCGCTTGAGCCGGTGGGAACGGCCTGCACGGGGCACGCGGAGCGCATGGCCGCGTAGGTGGGATAAGGGTCGCGCAGGAAGCGAGGGTCTTGGGGCGGGTTGTCCATGCTGTCAGGCTCCAACTGGTTCCGGGTGGCCGTCGTTGGCGACACGCGTTGGGACACGGTGGACGTAGGCATCGGTGACCTGCAGAAGCCACTGCGTGTCCGCGCGGAGGTCCTTCCGCGAAGCGGCGTCCACCGTCGACGGCGCAGCGACTTCGTCGACGAGGTGGCCGATCTGTAGCGCGGCCAGCGCTGCCTTGACGACAGCGGCCTCGATGATCGCGGCACCCTCATCCGTTCCGGCGTCGACAGTTCGCTGGGCGGCCTCCTGGACGAGCTGGGAGCGGTAGGGCCGAAGGGCAAGGATGCCGTCGCTGATCTCGATGACACGCCGTTGAAGGCGGAAGTCGGAGTCGCTCGCCGCCTCCTCATCGAGGCCCCCTGATGGCAGAACGATTTCTGGCATTGCGGCCGAGAGGTCCTGCCAGAGCGGGCCGAGCGCGTTGAAGGAGCGCACCTCCCAGTGGTGGAGGCGGGTCTGACTGATCGGATACACCACGGCGGGCATTGTGAGGCCGAGGCAGATCAGCAGCACGGCGAGCGCTGGGGAGGTCAGGCTGAAGACGCAGGGCGAGGTGACCAGCGAGGAGCACTGCGCGTGGTCGGGTATGAGGTGAAGGCCCAAGCCCAGAGAGAAGAGGACCGTGAGCTTGTACGCGGCGTAGACCAGGGCGAACGCGCAGCCCGCCCCTGCCATCCGGAGACCGATCCGAACGCTGCTTCTGCGGGTCGACTTCGACTGCCGCACGGCCTGCCGCAGAAAGTCGACGATGGCGAAGCCCAGGTAGGAGATGAAGAGGAGCAGGTAGAGCGCGTACACCTGCGGGGAACGGTGCGTCATCTGCTCGTACACGAACAACACCGTCATGCCGAAGAGCGAGGCGGCGAGGAGGACGAGGCGCAGGCGGATGCGGCGCCGCGCCTCCGCAGGTTGCAGATTGACCTGGAAAGAGACAGCGAGGACCGAGGTGGCAGCCGACAGAGAGGCGGAGTTGCTCAGGAGCCGGGCCACGTGCGGCACGACTGCCTCAACCGCGTTCTCGAACAGCGGCGCGTAGGAGGCGAAGGCCAGGGCGAACGAGGCGAGGAGAGCACCCATGGCCCACGTTCCGGCGGGGCGAGGTGTGCCCCGACCGAGGACCCAGTAGCCAGCAGCTGCTGTGAGCAGGCAGGCCATGCCGAGAAAGAGGGCATTCATCGTGAGAGGAATCGACCTTTCTTGATGGGCTGGGCGAAGAGTGCATCCCAGCTATCCGATCCTTTTTCGGGTTGACGGGAAGGGGATTCGCGTTCGCGGTAGATACGCTGGCGAATGATGGTCGCCATCAACTCCGCTTCGCGTTCGTCGGCCGTCGAGTAGCTCGTGCGCCCCGACATGCGCATCACCAGCGTGGGATTCAGTCCGAGGGAATGTGCCGTTTCGTCGTCGACCTCTAGGCTCCCTGGATGGTCGCAGTACACGTGGCACAGCTCATGCGTGAGAATGTGCCGCTGGTGATGCACGGAAGTCCCCTCCTCGTAATAGAGAAGATCGGCTTCCGGCAGCTCTAGACGTATACCGCACGGTGCGTCGATCGAGCCGAGCGTGCTCAGAGGTTTCAGGACTATTGGCTTCCCGCGAAGCGCGGCTACCGCCTCGCGCAATTCGCGCGTGCTGAAGCGATGCGGCAGGCGCAACCGGTCGATCTTCTCTTCACACGATTCACGCAGTCGACTCTCGTCGATTTCTGGCCAGGGCATGGCAATCTCCCCTCAGCCTGGGCTGAGCAACAACTTGCTCGTGAGCGATGTCAGGAGGATGCCAAGAGCAGGGGGGAAGTCACGCTTCGTGGAAGTGGCAGTTCCGATTACGGATGGTGACGTTCTCGGGGTGTGGGGTCGGAGGGTTTGGCTCGCGTACCTTCTCGATCCTGGGCTCGCGCTCGCTACTTCCCGGTGATCTCAAGACGTTGCAGTTGTCGCCACATTTGCTTGAATAGACGACTATCCGTTACGTCCGACTACGCTGAATGACAATTTCATGATCATTTGGTAGTCGATTGGGGCGTGTTGTGGGCCATGTCACGTGATCCAGTGATCTAATCTGACGTCATGGAATCCCGGGGCGGGCAGGGTGACAGCGACGATCCCGAAGGTGAATCGCTGTCTGAGCTGCTGCGTTCGTGGCGCGGCCGGTCGAATCCTCGTGCGTTCCCGGGCCTGGCGGTGCCAGGCCGGCGGAGTGTCGGCCTGGCACAGCGTGAGGTGGCTAGCCTGACGGGCGTGAGTGAGCGCTGGTACAGCTCCTTGGAGCGGGGCAACGAAGCCAACTACTCGGCAGACTTCCTCGACCGCTTGTCATCCGTCCTGCAACTGAGCCGCGCTGAACGTCGCGCCCTGTACTTGAGGGCCATCGGGCGACCGCCGGCCCTTGCGGCCGTACCGGAGGCGGGTTCTGTCGCCGAAATGGACGAGGTGCTCCAGCAGTTCCTCGATAATCAGTCGCCTAATCCGGCCTACGTATCGGACCTGGCGTGGAATGTGATCGGACACAACGAGCCATTGCGAGAATGGTTCCCCTGGGCTGCCCAGCAGGCCAATCTCGTACGATGGGCATTTCTCAACCAGGAAGCCCGCGAGCAGCTTGTCAACTGGCGGGAAGACTGGGCCCGGCCCTACTTGGGGCAGATTCGCTACGCGAGAGCCCATTATCCGGAAAGTGAAGCCCTGCTGCGTCTGGAGCGCGACATCCTCGCGGGATCGCCGGACGCGCAGGAAATGTGGGGTCGCCGCGAGGTCTACGAACACCCTGATGGCGATCTGCGCAAGCTCAAGCTGCTGTACCATCGAGGCCAGGAAGTTCCTGTCCGTATCATCGCCTTGCGGCCCATGCGCAGTGACCGGATTCGCGTGATCGTGCTGATGGAAGCCGCCGGAGATATTGCGAGCGGCTAATCAGTCTATGTGTGTCGGGTTGGCCCCGTGCCGCGGTTCATGTCGAGGCGGGGATCATTCGTCGTCGAGCAGTCCGGAGTCGTCCGAGTCATCAGGGATTCCCTCTAGTCGCCGGGCTTGGTCGATCACGGTGTTCAGCATGTGCAGGCTCGACGTGCTGAGTCCGTTGGCGCGTAGGGCGACCCTGCGCACCTCCTGGTCGCGCATCGCTGCGACCAACTGGATCTCCGCGCGCTGTCTCTCGGCCTCCTCTTCGTCGAAGAAGTAGCCCGGGTTCACTCCGAAGAAGCCGGCCAGCGCCCGGATGGTCTGCATCTTCGGGTTGCTGTTGGTCCCTGTGCGGAGCTGCTGGATGGCGCTTGCCGAGATGGCCACGCCGGAGGTGTCCCGAATGCCCTGCGACACCTCCGCGTACGTGTACGGGCCTCGGCCCTTCGGGTGTACCTCCTTGAAGAGGTAGTCGAGCAGCTCCGCGACGGTGCGCTCGTTCTTCTCGGTCATCTCCAGCCCTTCGTCATGGCCGCGATCCTATCCACTCCAGTGGTGATCACGCCTCCTATCGCTCCAGGCGTCAACATCGCAGTTGACGCGATGGCGCAACTGCGGTGTACGTTGATCTCCAATCTCATCCAGTGCAGTGTTCCACGCCTGGTGAGAGTGGGTCCGAAGCGGCTGGACTTGTGCCGGGGGTCGCCATACGGTTCTGGTCCCCGCACAAGCGAATCACCGGCGGCCAGGAAGGGAGGGGCGATGCACGCACTGGGGCCATGACGCCCACGGGGTCGAACGAGACCGGCGCCCGGGAGCTACCAACTCCCAAGCGCCGGGCGGGCACCCCGAAGGACGCCGATTCACATCTCGCGGGCAGCGGGGCTTTTGCACGAGAACCGCCGCACCGCACTCCTACGAACAAGGGAGTATCCCATGCTCGCCATGCCGAGCGGAACCCTGGCATGCCCGGACACGGCACGCCAGCATCGACTCGCGGCCCAGCTCACCGGCATGATCTCCGGGGCGGCCACCATCCGCGTCAGCCTCACCGACCCGAAGCACGCCTGGCCTCACCCGCACGCCATCGCAAAGGATGCGGCCGGGGAGGCGATCGAGCTGAACCGGACGACCGCCAGGGTTGTGGCCCGGTGGGTCCTGCGGGTCTGGCCGGACGCGGACTGGAGTCGGCCCCACATCTTCGACCTTGCCGCCGCATCCCTTACCCGCAGCGACCTCGTCGCTGCCGGCCGAGGTCGCTGACGTGGCGCGGATTCGAACAATCAAGCCGGAGGCATTCTTCTCCGAGTCGCTCGCCGAAGTGAGCGTCGAGGCCGAGCGGACCTTCTTCGGCCTCCTCACCCAGGCCGACGACCACGGCCGTCACCGCGACAACGCCGCGATCATCGCGGGGCTGCTCTGGCCCCTGCGGGCCGAGCACACCTCGGTCCATGTCGAGGACGACCTCCAGCAGCTCGCCAACGCGGGCCTGATCTGCCGGTACACCGGCTGTGACGGCCGCCGCTACCTCCACGTCGTGACCTGGTCCGAGCATCAGAAGATCGACAAGCCCAGCCAGTCCCGACTGCCCTCCTGCTCGCAGCACCAGGCGGCGGGCCGGTGCGGGCCCTGTAAGGGGACCTGCACCAAGCGCACCGAGGCGTCGCCCACCCCTACCCGAGGGCTTGCCGAGGCTTCGCCGGACACTTCCCGAGCCCTCGATCTGCCTGCGCAGCCCGCTCCGACACTGCCCGCCCGCCGAAGCGAGGGCCCGACCGCACAACAGGACGCCCTCGGCGGCCTCGCCGGCACCCCTGACCGCCCCGGCGTGAAAACAGCAGGTCAGGCGGCATTCTTCGAGGGCTCCCCGAAGCCTCCCCGAAACCTCGGAGACGGCTCGGCGCCTGGATCTAGGATCTTGGATCCTGGATCTTCATTCCCTACGGGGCGCACAGCGCCCGCCGCCACCGTCTCGGCCAACGACCTGATCGGCGAGTACGTCGCCGCCTGCGACGAGCGACCGCCCAGCGACGTGATCGGGCACCTCGGCCGCATCGCCAAGAAGCTCCTCGGTGAGGGCATCGCCCCGGAGCAAGTCAGCGCCGGGCTGAAGCGTTTCGCGGAGATCCAGGGCCACCCCAGCGGCTTGCCGAGCCTCGTCAACGACGCCATGAACGCACGATCGGCTGGTTTGGCGCGGCCGGGAATGCGGCCTACCGTGCCCGCTCACACCGCGTGGACCAACCCGGTCGACGCTGCCGCCGCCTACGCCGAGGAGCTGTGATGCGCACCCACACCCGCGACCCGCAGACCCTCGGCGGCGCGGGCACCCTGGACCGGATGGCCCGGATCCTGGCCGCCCGCAACATCGACCCGGCAGCCGTCGCCGCCCTGGTCGATGAGCCCGAGCGCTTCTCACCGCTGGACGCCCTGTTGGCCGCGATGCCCCCGCGCTACCAGGGCGCGGTCGCCGACCACCCGCAGGTCCTGGACTGGGCCCGGGACGTCGCCCGTCAGGCCGTCGCCCCGAGCATCGGAGCCCGGCGGCAGGTCACCACCGGCCCAAGCCTGCTGATGGCCGGGGTGGTCGGCGCGGGCAAGACCCACCAGGCGTACGGCGCGGTCCGACAGCTGGTGCAGACCGGCGTCGGCGTGCGCTGGCGCGCGACCACCGCCGCCGACCTGTACGCGGACCTCCGCCTCAGGCCAGGCGTCGACAGCGAGCGGGAGCTGGCGGCCGTCAGCCGGTGCCCCCTGCTGATCATCGACGACCTCGGCGCGGCCAAGGCCTCCGAGTGGGTCGAGGAAGTGACCTACCGGCTGATCAACTGCCGGTACAACCACATGCTCCCGACGCTGATCACCACCAACCTGGCGATCAAGGACCTCCGGGCCTACCTCGGCGACCGCGTCACCTCCCGGCTCGCGCAGATGACTACACGGGTCGAGTTCGAGCCGGTCGACCGCAGACGCCACCGCCCCGCCGCTTGACCCACCGCAGGCCGCCACGCCGGGCCGCGCCCCCACAGCGCGCCGCCCCATGCACCTCCCGACCCAGCGCACCCCTCCGCCGACGCCCCTGCGTGCGGAGAGCGATCGGAGCACCTCGCATGACCACCACGACGATCAGCCCTGCCCACCACCGGTCGCTCGGCGACCACACCTGGCAGGACCAGGCCGTCTGCCAGCGCACCTGCCTGGACGCCGCCCTGGAAGGCGGCGACACCCACGGCATCCGGGGCGGGATGACCGAGGAGGAGCGCGAGCAGCTGCACGAGAAGGTCGCCAACCGTCTCGACTACAGCCGCGTCAACGCCACCGTCGCCGGGCGCGACGTCCACCTCACCAAGGCCGAGCGACGCGCGGTCGTCCGCGCCGCCTACCGCCACGGCATCACCGAGCAGCGCCTGGCCTGGCTCCTGAAGGTCAGCGACGAGCACGCCCAGAAGCTGTACCGCGAGACCCGCCGCGCCATCCGCAACCGAGACCTGGAGCAGACCACGAAGACCACCCCGCCCCCCGAGCCCGACGGGGAGCGCCTGCGCCGCGACGACTTCGGGACGGCGGCGTGAGCATCGCGAGCGCGCCAAGCACTGCGCGTGTCACCGGATGGGACCGCGCGGTCGTCATCGCCCTCGGCGGTGCGGGCTGCGCCCTGTCGTACGACGCTCTACAGCAGATGGCCGTCGCCATCCACGTCCGGGGCCTGCTGACCTACCTCTTCCCCCTGGTGATCGACGGGTTCATCGCCTACGGCATCCGCGCCCTGCTGGTCCTGCGCGACGCACCGCTGCGCGCCCGGCTTTACGTCTGGACGCTCTTCGGCACGGCCACCGCCGCCAGTATCTGGGCCAACGCGCTGCACGCGGTCAGGCTCAACCAGGAGACCGCCTCGGACACGGGGCTGCGGCTCGGAGACACGGTGGTCGCCGTGCTGTCCACCATCGCCCCGCTCGCCCTGGCCGGAGCGGTCCACCTGTACATCCTCATCGCCCGGGGGCCGGTCAAGGACAGTGACCGAAGTGACCGCGACAACCTCGGTCAGGCCAGCTACCCCGGTCAGCCCGAGCGCATCGCGGTCACTCGGACTGACCGGGCCGGTCAGCAGCAGCCGCAGCCCGGTCAGGTCAGCGCCGGACAGCCGGGCACCGCCCTGACAGACCGGCCCCGCCTGTCCCTGGACAAGCAGACCCCGGACACCCGGACACTGACCGGGGACAACGCCCCGGCGGACAGCACCAGCCCGGACACCGGCCACCATGACCGGGGGCTCAAGGCCGCTGACCTGGGCGGACAGCCGGAGACCGCCCCGGCGGTCAGTGACCGACCGGCCGGCACCGAGCCGGTCACCGATCGCCCGGACAACCTCCCGCCGGTCACTGACCGGCCGGTCACTCCGCCACCGGTCACTGACCGGGACACCCGGACAACCGGTGACCGGCGACCTGACCCGGACACCGAGGAACTGCTGGAGATCGCCCGGTCAGCGGTCAGGGCCGAGGACAAACTGACCCGCAAGGTGGTCGCCCAGGCGATCCGCGGTCAGCAGATCCCGCTGTCCAGCGACACGCTGACCGCCCTGATGGTCCAGCTCCGCCAGCAGCACGGACAGTCGGTCACCACCTCCCGGAACTGATCACACACCACATGGGGCGGGTGACCAGCCGGACACCTGGCAGGTCACCCGCCCCTGGACACGCGCCCCACGACCTCCTGAAGCGAACCGGAGAGCACTGCCATGCGTACGAACCCCGCCACACCGTCCGAGGTGGACTCCTGGCTGACCGTCCTGCACCAGCGCGGCCACCTCCACCGCGCCGAATCCGGTCCCGACAACACCTGGACTGTGCGACGACGGCGACACAGTCGCCCCTGGACCCTGCACCACCCGGTCCTGGCCATGGACTGGATCGAGGAAGTCGTCCGCGACATCCACCAGCAGGATGCGGAGACGAGTCGGTGACCGCCAACGACCCGGCGGCCACCACGTCCGGACCGCAGCGTGACCCCAACACGGCTCCTGGCGGAGCAAGTTGTCGCATACGACGGTCCTACGGCCCGTCGTATGCACTTGCCCCCGCCCAGGAGGGCAGGGGAGGTCAGGCTGGTCCC
>NZ_JBHXLV010000077.1:0-26854 GCF_042721685.1 Streptomyces sp. NPDC058459
GTCGCCGCCTACACGGTCGCCGCCGAACTCGCGGCGGGGCGCGGCGCCGGGCCCGGGAGCTTCGCCGTCGCGTTCCTGGACGCGCTCGCCGCGCTGACGGAGCGGGACCTCGGGGAACGGACGGTCCTCTCGTGACCGCGCTCCCGGTGGACCTGTCGGTGTACCTGGTCACGGACGCCGCCCAGTGCGCGGCGCGCGGCCGGAGTGTGGCCGAGACCGTGGCACTGGCGGTGGCCGGGGGCGTCACCGCCGTGCAGATCCGGGAGAAGCACGCGCCCGGCGGGGAGTTCCTGCGTACGGTCGCGGAGGTGGCCGCGACGCTTCCCGAGCGGGTCGCGCTGATCGTCAACGACCGGGTGGACGTGTTCCTCGCGGCGCGGGCGGCCGGTGTGCGCGTGAGTGGCGTCCACGTCGGCCAGTCCGATCTGCCGGCCGCCGCCGTACGCCGTCTCATCGGGGAGCACGCGGTGCTGGGCCTGAGCGCGGCCACCCCGGATGAGCTGCGCGCGGCCGCCGCCGGCCCGGCCCGTGTCGACCACGTCGGCATCGGGGCCCTGCGTGCGACCGCGACCAAGGCCGATGCCCCGCGGCCGCTCGGCCACGACGGCTTCGCCCGTCTTGTCCGGCTCAGCCGGCTGCCCGCCGTGGCCATCGGCGGGGTCGTCCCGGCCGATCTGCCACGGCTGCGGGACGCCGGAGCCGCGGGGGCAGCCGTCGTCTCCGGCGTGTGCGCCGCCGAGGACCCCCGCGCCGCGGCCCTCGCGTACGCCCGCGCCTGGTCGTCCGTCCCGGGGTAGACCGACCCATGAGCGTCCCCGCGTGGCATGAGGAGGTCCCGCAGTGGGCGGGCGTCGGCCGGGCGGAGGTGGTCGGAGACCTCCGGGGTGCCCGCCGGGGCGAGGAGGTTCTCGTGGGCGGAGCCGGTCACCGGTCACCGAGGCGGTGCGGTGGGGCGTGAGGCGGCGCGATGCGGTAACTCGGTCCCTATGACGAAGCCACATCTGCCAGGGCGCAAGAACCGGTCGAGCGGGCCCGAGGGCCGGCCGGGCGACGAGGAGCCGGTTCGCAAGGTGCCCTCTCCGGAGGAGGCGGGGCCGGACGCGGCGGTGGAGGAGGCGGCGCCGGACTCACCCACGCAGATGCCGGGGCGTGCCTGGGGCGCCGTGCTCAAGCGCAGCCTCAAGGAGTTCCAGGACGACGAGCTGAGCGACCGGGCCGCCGCGCTCACCTACTACGGCGTCCTGTCCTTGTTCCCCGCGCTGCTCGTGCTGGTGTCCCTCCTGGGGATCACGGGCCGGTCGACCACCGACAAGCTGCTGAGCAACATCCGGCAGCTCGCCCCGGGCTCCGCGCGGGACATCATCACCCGCGCCGTCGAGCAGTTGCAGGACAGTGCCGGCACCGGCTCCGTCCTGGCCCTGGTCGGCATCGTGCTGGCGGTGTGGTCGGCGTCCGGTTACGTCGCCGCGTTCATCCGCGCCGCGAACGCCGTCTACGACATGCCGGAGGGCCGGCCGGTGTGGAAGATCCTGCCGGTGCGCGTGGGGGTGACGGTGGTGCTGCTGTTCCTGGCCGTGGCCAGCGCGCTGATCGTCGTCTTCACCGGGGCCGTGGCCGGGCAGGCGGGACGGGCACTGGGAATCGGCGACAGCGCGCTGACGGTGTGGTCGATCGCCAAGTGGCCCGTGCTCCTCCTTCTGGTCACCGCGATGATCGCGCTCCTGTACTGGGCCACGCCGAACGCCAAGGTCAAGGGCTTCAAGTGGATCACCCCGGGCAGCTTCCTGGCCCTGCTGATCTGGATGGCCGCGTCCGCGGGGTTCGCGTTCTACGTCGCCAACTTCGCCTCGTACAACAAGACCTACGGCACGATGGCCGGCATCATCGTCTTCCTGGTGTGGCTGTGGATCAGCAACCTGGCGATCCTGCTGGGCCTGGAGTTCGACGCGGAGACCGTACGCCAGCGGGCCATCGCGGGCGGCCACCCGCCGAACGCCGAGCCCTACACCCAGCCCCGCGACACCAGGACGTGGTCCGAGGACGACCTGCGGCGCCTGGACGAGAACTGACCCGCGCCTGCTGGCGGACGGCGCGGGCACGGGCCGTCCGCCCGGCTCGTCTCTGCCGCCTCGGGACGCCGCGGGTACGGTAGCGGCGCCCGGCCGGGCGGGGCCGGGGCGGGTCAGCCGCGGGCCGCCATGTCCAGGAGGGTCTGCAGGTGCAGGCCCCGTCGGGCGTCGAGGTCGGTGGGGGTGTGGGTGCGCACGGCGGTGGCGAACTCGCGGCGCAGCAGGGGCCAGCCCTCCTCGTGGTCGATGCCGGCGGTGTCGTAGACCAGCGGGGCGTCGCGGCCGAAGAGTTCGACCCGGGTGAGGGCGCGGGGTACGTCGACGGAGCCGGACAGGCTGGCCTGGCTGACGGCGCCGTTCGCGTGTTCGCAGGTCAGCTCGGTCCAGCGGCGGGGGTCGCCGGTGCGGCGGATGGCGGTGACGGGGCCGATCGCCGCGTCGAGCAGGTCGAGCAGGTGGGGGCCGAGGTCGAGCAGGGCGCCGTGTTCGAGCCGCCAGCCGGTCGCGAACTCACCGCCGAGGAAGGCGCCGTGCAGGTAGCAGGAGCGGGCGCCGACGACGTCGAGTCCGCGGGCCGCCGTCAGGAAGTCACGGGTCGCGGCCTGGTAGCGCTTGGTGAGGACGAGTTGGGAGACGACACCGGCGTCCGCGACGGCGTCCGCCACCCGGCGGGCCGCGGGCAGGTCGGGGCCGAGCGGCTTCTCCAGGAGCAGCGCCCTGCCCTTACGGGCGGCGCGCGGGGCGAGTTCGGCCTGCACGGCGGGCGGTACGGCGAAGGCGACGGCCTCGCACCGGTCGAGCAGGTCGGCGAAGTCGGCGGCGACATGGGCTCCGTACGGCGCGGCGGTCTCCTCGGCTGCCTGGGGGCGGCGGGCCCAGACCGCGGTGAGCTGTGTCTCCGGGCCGGCGGCGAGCACCCGGGCGTGCATGGCGCGGGCCCAGGGACCGGCACCGACCAGCCCGACGCGTACGGGGGGGTGCGGCCAGGGGGCGGTGGGCTGGTTCATGGTGGTCCTGTCTGTGCGTACGGCCAGGTGTGCGGGACCGGCACCGTCCGCGGGTGGCGCCTACGGGTGCGGTGACGGCGGGCGCGCCGTCCCTGGAGCGGGGCTCACGAGCGGCTGCCCGCGTCTCACAGGGCGAGCCGGCCCAGGCGGGCGTCCGCGCGGTCGGTGGCGTAGAGGAACTGCACGACCATGGTCGCGGCGCCGATGAGGCCGGCGTGGTCGCCGAGGCGTGAGGTGACGATCTGGAGGTGGGCGGTGGTGCGGGGCATGGCGCGCTGGTAGACCAGTTCGCGCACGCCGGTCAGGAAGGGCACGCCGGACAGTTCGCCGGCGAGCATGAGGACTCCGGGGTTGAGCAGGGTGACGACGGTGACCAGGACCTCGCCCACGCGGCGGCCGGCCTCCCGGGCGAGCCGGATGGCGGCGGGGTGCCCTTCGGCGAGCAGGCGCCGGACGTCACGGCCGGAGGCGGTGTCGAGGCCGAGGGCGGCCAGTTCGGTGGCGAGGGCCCGTCCGCTGGCGACGGCGGCGAGGCAGCCGTGGGAGCCGCACATGCACAGCGCGTCGGGCCGGTCGTGGAGGCGGATGTGGCCGATGTCGCCCGCGCCGCCGTCGATGCCGCGGTAGACCTTGTCACCGATGACGACGCCGGCGCCGATGCCGGTGGAGACCTTCACCAGGACGAAGGCCCCGCAGTCGGGGTGATCGGCCTGCTGCTCGGCCAGTGCCATGAGGTTGGCGTCGTTGTCGACGAAGACCGGCATGGCGCCGGCCTCCGGGGTGTCGCCGAACCGGTGCGCCCACGCCCTCTGCACCTGTTCGCGGATCGGGTACCGGTCCCAGCCGGGCATGATGGGCGGCTCGATCACCCGGCCCGTGGCGAAGTCGACCGGTCCGGGAACGGACAGCCCGATGCCGCAGACCCGGGCCGGGGTGACGCCCGCCGCGGTCAGCAGGTCCGGGAACCAGCCGACGAGCCGGTCCAGCACCAGGTCGGGGCCGTCGGCGATGTCCAGCGGGGCGGTGTGCTCCGCCAGGATGGTGCCGTCGAGGTCCAGGAGCGCGACCCGGGCGTGCCGGGTCTCCAGGTCCACGGCGATGACGGAGGCGTGCGCGGGGTCGAACACGATCCGGTGGGAGGGCCGGCCGCCGGTCGAGGCGCCGTTGGTGAGCCGTACCCATCCGGCGCGGTCCAGCAGGTCGAGCCGCTGGCCGATGGTCGAGCGGGACAGCCCGGTGACGCGCTGGAGGTCGGCACGGGTGTTGGCCCGGCCGCTGCGGATGAGCTGCAGCAGGTCGCCCGCGCTGGCCTGACTCGGCGTCATCATCGTCTCCCCCATGGTTCAGCTCTTGTCCGCTCCGCTGGTCAGCCCCTCGGTGAGCAGCCGTTCGGCGGCGAAGAACAGCAGGACCACGGGGATGGTCAGCACCACCGAGCCGGCCATGAGCACGGTCTTGGGCACCTCGATGCCGTTGGACAACTGTGCCAGACCCAGGGAGACGGTCCACTTGCCGGGGTCGGCGGCCAGGAACAGCAGCGCGAACAGGAACTCGTTCCAGGCGATCATGAACACGTACAGCCCGGTCGCCATGAGCGAGGGCAGTGCGAGGGGCAGGATCACCTTGCGGACGGTCTGCAGGCGGGTGCAGCCGTCGAGGGCGGCGGCCTCCTCGACGGAGTAGGGGATGGTGACGAGGTAGTTCTTCAGCATGTAGATCGACACGGGCACGGTCTGGGCGACGTAGACGATGGCCAGGCCGACGAGGCTGGAGGAGAGCCCGAGCCGGGCGAAGATGACGAACAGCGGGACGGCCAGCAGGGTCGCCGGGAACAGGTAGACGGCGAGGAAGAGGGCGTTGACCTGGCGTCGGCCGAAGAACTTCAGGCGGCTGACGGCGTAGGCGCCGGGCACCGCGGCCAGCAGCGTGAGGACGACCGTGCCGAGCGACACGAGCGCGGAGTTGAGGAGGAAGCCCAGGAAGCCCTGGCCGCCGCCGTCGGTGGACCTGAGCACGTCCCGGTAGGTGGAGAGGGTCAGGTCCCGGGTGGACGCCCATAGGGAGCCGGGGTTCAGCAGCAGCGAGTCGATCGGTTTCACCGACAGCAGCAGCATGTAGTAGAAGGGCAGCAGGGTGATCACGGCGAGGAAGGCGATGACGCACCAGCGCAGCACGCCGAACGCCTTCTCCTCGAAACGGGCCCTGGTGAGAACGGCCTTGCTGGTCACGCTTCCTCCTGGACCTTGGAGCCGAAGAACTTGAAGTAGAAGCCCAGCAGGATCATCAACGACACGGCCAGGACGAGCGCCTGGGCGGCCGCGGCCCCGACGTCGTAGCGGGCGGTGAGGAAGTCGTAGACGCGCACGGCAGCGACGTCGGTGCCCGCGCCGCCGCCGGTGAGCAGGTAGACGTCGTCGAACTTGTTGAACGTCATGATGAAGCGCAGCACGCACAGCAGCGCGATGACCGGCATGAGCTGCGGCAGCAGGATGTACCGGAAGCGCTGGGAGATGGTGGCGCCGTCGACCTCGGCGGCCTCCTCCAGCGCGTTGGGTACGGCCTGGAGCCGGGCGAGGAGGAAGAGGAAGGCGAAGGGGAAGTAGCGCCAGGTCTCGAAGGCGATGACGGTCAGCAGGGCCAGCGGCACGTGGGCGTGCAGACCGAGCAGGTGGACGTCGTACTCGCGGGTGGAGAGGAAGGCGATCGGGTCGTGCCAGCCGAACAGGCGCCGGCCCCAGTCGTTGACGATGCCGTACTGCGGGCTGAGGGCGACCTCCCACACGAAGGCCACGGCGACGACGGGGGCGACGTAGGGCAGGAGCATCGCCGCGCGCAGGATGCCCCGGCCGCGGAAGGGCCGGCGCAGGGCGAGCGCGGCGACGAGTCCGAGGGCGACGGAACCGATCGTGGCGCCCACCGTGTAGAGGAGGGTGGTGCCGAGGCTCGACCAGAATCCGGCGGAGTCGAAGACCTGGGCGAAGTTGTCCAGGGACCAGTGGCCGAACAGGCCCATGCCCTGGATGTCTACGAGTCTGGCCCGCTGGAAGGCCAGCAGGAGCGTCCACAGGATGGGCAGGACGACCACCACGAGGACGACCACGAAGGTGGGCGAGACGAACGCGAGGCCGGCGCGGTTGGCGCGGCGTTCCGCGGACATCGGCTGCCTGGGGCGCTTGGCGGGGCCGGCCGGGGGCCGGTGGTCGGTGTGGGGGCGCTGCTCCGCGCCGGTGGGGGCTTGAGTCATGGGGAGGGCCTTCGTGACGGGCGTGCGGGCGGCTACTGCAGGGACTTCTTCAGGGCGGCGACGTCGTCCTGGGCTTCGCGGGCCGCCCTGTCGGGGGAGACCTGTCCCGCGGTCATCGCGCCGATGGCCTTGGGGACCGGCAGTTCGCCGTTGGTGGCGCCGACCAGGGCGCCTTCGCCCTGGGTGATGCCCCAGCGGCGCATCTTGCTGACGCCGTCGGCGAGTTGGTTCAGCAGGGCCGGCGGATACACCTGGTCGAAGGGCTTCTTGGTGTCCACTCCGATGTCGCTGTGCCGCCAGGCGTCGAGGTAGCGGTGCGGCTCGGCGGCGGTGCCGTCGCGGACGGGGATCTTGCCCTCGGGCGACATGCCGAACCAGGACTCGTAACCCGAGTCCATCATGTACTCGATGAACTCCTGGGAGGCGGCGGTCTCGGCGGTCCTGGTGGTCACCCAGGAGGTGATCTCGCCGTACTGCGCGGGCTGTTGGGCGTCGGGGCCCTTCATCGAGGTGACGATGCCGCTGTGCTGGGAGAGGTAGCGCGGATCCTTGGCGCAGGCGGGGCAGCTGGGCAGCGCGTCCTTGCGCAGGCCGGCGAGTTCGTCCAGCAGGAACGAGGACCAGATGACCATGGAGGAGCGGCCGGAGAAGTAGGTGGCGCGGGTGGAGTCCACGCTCTGCGTGCCGGGGGCGCCGTAGTCGCGTGCCAGCTTGTCGTAGGTGCGGAAGGCCGTCCGGCACTGCGGGCTGTCCAGGGAGACCTGGTGGTGGTCGTCGACGAGTTGGCAGCCGTTGGCGAGCGCCACGCTCTCGAAGCTCTGGGAGGTGAAGACATCGGAGGGGTCGGTGGCCGCCGACATGCCGTCGTTGCCCTTGCCGTCCAGTGCACGGGCGGCGTTCAGCGCCCGGTCGTAGGTGTCCGGTGGGGCGAGGCGGGCGCGGTCGAACTGGTCCTTGCGGTAGACCAGCAGTTGCAGCCAGGCGTCGGAGGGCACGCCGAGGCTGGTGCGGCCGTCGGAGGTGAGCCGCAGGGCGTTGGCGTTGAACGTGCCGGTGCCCAGCCTGTCGATGATGCGGCGCGGTATCGCGGTGTTGAGCAGGCCGTTGGTGTACATCTGCCAGACCTGGCCCATGGGGGCGGCGCCGATGACGTCGGGCAGCTTCCCGGCGGCGGCGGCGGACATGATGAGCTGGGGCATCTGGCCCTCGTCGACCCCGACGAGGTGGACCTTTATGCCGGACTTCTTCTCGAACCCGTCGATGATCTTCTGCGTCGCCCCGACACGGTCGGGCAGGTTCTCCTGGGACCACACCGTGATCTCGCGGTCGGGTCTGCCGGGCCCGGTGCTGCCGGAGCAGCCGGTGACCAGCGCCAGTCCCAGCGCTGCGGTGACGCCCACCGCGGTCGTCAGTGACCGCCGGCTCTTGGTGCGCATGGTGTCTGTCCTCGCGTTGACTTACGTCTACTGGTCACGCATCTCAGCATTACTTTTGCTTGTTGACAAGACATAAGTTGGCGTTATTGTCGACACAACCCGCAACCGCAACATCCGGAGCCATCCGTGGAACGCGTCGTCCAATTCACCGGCCCGCGCCAGGTGGAGGTGGCCAAGCACGATCGTGCCGACCTCCCACCCGGGCATCTTCGAGTCCGCACCCGCTACTCGGGCATCTCGGCGGGCACCGAACTCACCGCCTACCGAGGCACCAACCCCTACCTGACGCGCACCTGGGACCCCGGGGCCCGCCTGTTCCGGGACGGAGCGGCCGGCATCGAGTACCCGGTCGCGGGGTGGGGATACTCCGAGGTCGGTGAAGTCCTGGAAGTATCACCAGAATTGACCGATATGCCCGATTTGCCGCAACCGGGTGACACGGTGTGGGGCATCTGGGGACACCGCAGCGAGGGCATCGTCCCCGCCGAACGCATGGTCGGCCACACGCTGCCCGCCGGACTCGACCCGCTCTCCGGCGCCTTCGCCCGGGTCGGGGCCATCGCGTACAACGCCGTCCTGGCCGGCGACATCCACCTCGGCGAGGACGTCGCCGTCTTCGGCCAGGGCGTGATCGGGCTGCTCACCACGCGCCTCGCCCAGCGGAGCGGCGCGCGGGTCACCGCCGTCGACACGCTGGACGGCCGGCTGGAGACCGCCAGGCGCTACGGCGCGGCGCACACGCTGAACGCCCGCACCGACGCGGTGGCCGAACGCCTGCGCGAGATCACCGACGGCCTCGGCGCCGACCTCGCCATCGAGATCAGCGGCGCCTACCCCGCGCTGCACGAGGCCCTGCGCTCGGTCGCGGCGGGCGGCAGGGTGGTCGCCTCCGGCTTCTACCAGGGCGACGGTGTGGGCCTGCGGCTCGGCGACGAGTTCCACCACAACCGGGTCCAGCTCATCTGCTCGCAGATCGGCGGCGTCCCTCCGCAGCTGTCGACACGCTGGAGCGTCGAACGCCTCCAGCGAACCTTCCTGCGCCTGGTCGCCGAGGGACAGGTGGACGTGGCCTCCCTGGTCAGCCATGTCGTCCCGGCCGCCGACGCCGCCGACGCCTACGTACTGCTGGACGAGCGCCCCGCCGAGGCGCTCCAGGTCGTCCTGGAATTCTGAGAGGCCCCCATGCTCACGATCGCCGCACAGGAACAGCTGCTGCCCGGAGACAGCCTCCAGGCCAAGTGGGACTTCGCCCAGGAGGCGGGATACGGCGCCATCGAGCTGCGCGCCAAGGGCGACCTCCACTTCGCCTCGCGTCTGGCCGAGCTGAGACAGGCCGCGAAGGACGGCGTGGTCATGCCGACCGTGTGCGTCGACATGCTGCACTTCTTCGGCGCCTTCGACGAGGATCTGCGCCGCGACGCCGTGGTCCAGCTGAAGTCCCAGCTCAGCGTGATCGCCGAGCTGGGCGGGCGCGGCGCCCAGACGCCCGCGTCGTACGGCATGTTCTCCCGCCGCCTGCCGCCCTTCGAGCCGCCGCGCGGTGAGGCGGAGGACCGCGAGATCCTGCTGGCGGGCCTCGCCGAGCTGGGCGAACACGCCCGCCGGGAGGGCGTCACGCTCTTCCTGGAGCCGCTCAACCGCTACGAGGACCACATGGTCAACCGGCTGGAACAGGCCGCCGACCTGATCCGCGCGACCGGCCTCGACTCGGTGCGCATCGGCATCGACAGCTACCACATGAACATCGAGGAGAGCGACCCGTCGGCGGCGGTCCTCGCCCACGCCGAGTACATCGGGCACGCCCAGGTCTCCGACTCCAACCGCTTGCAGCCCGGCGCCGGCCACCTCGACTGGCCGGCCTGGCTCGGCGCCCTGCACACCGTCGGCTACGACGGCGTCCTCGCCGCGGAGTGCCGCCTCGGCGGCGACCCCGTCGAGGCGGTCCGCTCCATCCCGGCCTTCCTGCGGAGGTCCGGCGCGTGAAGGCCCTCCTGGAACGACCCGTGCCCGCCGCGGACGCGGACCTGACGCTGCGGCGCGGCGCGGCACGGGTCCTCATGGACAACTGGACCGGCTCCGCCACGGTCCCCTCCCGCACCCTCTACCCCCACCAGTGGAGCTGGGACTCCGCCTTCGTCTCCATCGGGCTGCGCCACCTCTCCGCGCGCCGCGCCCAGCGCGAACTGGAGTCCCTGCTGGCGGGGCAGTGGGCCGACGGACGCGTCCCGCACATCGTCTTCAACCCCGCCCTGCCGCACGACGCGTACTTCCCGAGCCCCGACTTCTGGCAGTCCTCGCACGCCGGGCACACGGCGGGCGCGCCCGCCGCGCCCGAGACGTCCGGCATCGTCCAACCGCCCGTCCACGCGCTGGCGGCCTGGCTCGTCCACCGCGCCGACCCGGCCGAGTCCGGGCGCCGCGGCTTCCTGCCGCGCGTCTACCCACGGCTCGCGGCCTGGCACGACTACCTCCTCACCCGGCGGGACCTCGGAGGCGGCGGACTGGCCGCCGCGGTCCACCCGTGGGAGCCCGGCATGGACAACAGCCCGTGCTGGGACACGGCGCTGCGGCGGGTCGAGCCGGTCGCCCCGGACACCTTCCGGCGCGCCGACCTGAACCACGGCCAGCCCTCCGACCGCCCCACCGACCTCGACTACGGACGGTACGTACGGCTCGCCGCCGACTACCGCGCCGCCGGGTACGACGACCTCCTCGCACAGCACGCCTTCGCCGTCGAGGACCCCGGCTTCAACGCCCTGCTCGTCGCCAGCGAACACGCCCTGGCCGCGATGGCCCGGGAACTGGGCGCCGCGGACGCCCCGCACCGGGCGCGCGCGGCATCGCTGACGGAGTGCCTGGTCGACCGGCTCTGGGACGAGGAAGCGGGTCTCTTCCGCGTCCTCGACCTCGTCGGGGGCGCCCCGGTGGACGAGTTGAGCGTCACCGGCCTCATCCCCCTCGTCGTGCCCGGCCTGCCGCGCGCCGTCGCCGACCGCCTGGCCGGCACCCTCGCCGGGCCCCACTTCCGGGCACCGGCCACCCGCCTGGTGCCGAGCTACGACCTCACCGGGCACGCCTTCGACGCCCGGCGCTACTGGCGTGGTCCGGCCTGGTTCAACACCGCCTGGCTCGTCCACCGCGGTCTGCTCGCCCACGGCCACCGGGCCGAGGCCGCGCGTCTGCGCCGCGGCTTCCTCACGGAGGCCGGGCGGACCGGCTTCGCCGAGTACGTCGACCCGGCCACCGGCGCGGGCCGCGGCGCCCGGGACTTCTCCTGGACCGCCGCCCTCACTCTCGACCTGCTGCACGCCGACGACCGCGCCATCGCCGACGGCGCGACCGACGCCACCGACGCCACCGACGCCACCGACGCCACCGACGAGGAGATCCTGCCGTGACTCCGGCCGACCAGCGCGTCCAGCTGGTCCGCGACGCCACCTTCGCCCGCCTCGACGCCGCCGGCGGGATCAGCGGCCTGCGGGGCACCGCGCCCGACGGGCTGTTCCTGCGCGACGCCCGGCACCTCAGCCGCTGGCAGCTCACCGTCGACGGCGCGGCTCCCGTCACGCTCGTCCCCGCCGCGGAGGAGGACGACCACGGCGCCCGAAGCGTGCTCACCCCAGAGGGCACCCGGGACAACCCCCCGGCGTACACGGTCTTCCGGCATCAGAGCGTGACGGCGGGCGCGTTCACCGAGCGGCTGCGCCTGGTCAACAACCGCCCCGACGCGGTGACCGCCCGCCTCGACCTGACCGTCGACTGCGACTTCGCCGACCTGTTCGAACTGCGGGCCGACGACCGCCACTACCCCAAGCCGGACGGCACCCGGGAGACGCACACCACACCCGACGGCCTGCTGTTCGACTACCGGCGCGCCGACTGGCACGCGCGGACGGCGCTCACCTGCCGCCCGGCCCCGGACGCCACCGCCCCGGCACACGGCGAACCGCCCACCGCCCGGACGCTCACCTGGTGGCTGGATCTGAAGGGCCAGGGCGAGGCCGAGCTGGAGCTGACGGCGCGCGCCCGCCCACCCGGCCTCACCGCCCCTCCCCCGGCCGTGGCGCGGCCCCGGCGCGAGACCGAGACGGCGGACGACCTGGCCCGCACCTGCGACCGCGGGCTCGCCGACCTCGACCTGCTCACCATCACCGCCGCCGGAGTGGACGGCGAGGAGGTGCACGTGCCGGCCGCCGGCATCCCGTGGTTCCTCACGCTGTTCGGCCGGGACTCCCTGCTGACCTCGTACTTCCTGCTGCCCTACCGGCCGGGTACCGCCGCCGCGACACTGAGCGCGCTCGCGGCCACCCAGGGCGGCCGCCACGACGCCTACAGCGGCGAGCAGCCCGGACGCATCGTCCACGAGACCCGGCACGGGGAACTCGCCCACTTCCGCCAGGTCCCCTACGGCCGCTACTACGGCGCGGTCGACGCCACCCCGCTGTTCCTGGTCCTGCTCCACGCCCACCACGAGACGACCGGCGACCCCGCGCTCGCCGTCCGCCTGGAGCGGCACGCCCGGCGGGCCGTCGACTGGATGCTCACCGACGGCGGCCTCGACCGGCACGGCTACCTCGTCTACTCCCCCGATCCGGGCGGCCTGGTCAACCAGAACTGGAAGGACTCCGCCGGCGCCGTCTGCTTCACCGACGGCACCCAGGCAGGCGGTCCCATCGCCGTCAGCGAGGCCCAGGGGTACGCCTACGACGCGCTCCGGCGCACCGCCGACCTCGCCGAGCACGTCTGGCACGACAGCGCCTACGCCGGACGGCTGCGGGACCGGGCGGCGGAGCTGCGCCGCCGGTTCGCCGAGGACTTCTGGATGGCGGGGCCCGGCTTCCCGGCCCTCGCGCTGGACGGCGCCGGCCGCCAGGTCGACGCGCTGGCATCGGATGCCGGGCACCTGCTGTGGTCCGGCATCCTGGACGACGACCGGGCCCGCCGGGTCGGCGAACGCCTGCTGGAGCCCGACTTCTTCTCCGGCTGGGCGATCCGCACCCTCGCCGCGGGGCAGCGCCCGTACCACCCGCTGTCCTACCACCGGGGCAGCGCCTGGCCGCACGACAACGCGGTGATCGCGCTGGGGCTGGCCCGGCAGGGCCTGACCGAGCAGCTCCGCGCGGTCACGGACGGCCTCGTCGCGGCGGCGGCGCACCACGGCCACCGGCTGCCCGAGGTGATCGCGGGGTACGACCGCGCGGCCACCCCCGGGCCGGTCCCCTACCCGCACTCCTGCTCCCCGCAGGCGTGGGCGGCGGCGACCCCGCTGGCACTGCGCACCGCGCTGCGGGAGGCCGGCGCGGAGTGACCGGACTCATGGCCTTCGAGGGTGCGGTCGCGGATGTACTCGCGCTCCACGCCGGACATGGCCGCGAGCACGGTGGACACGATGCCGGACGGCCGTGCGAGCCCCGCGGCTCCCCGGCGAGCTTGACGTCGAGTGCCTCCGGCGAGTCGGGGCGCCGGGCTAAGCGGGTGGTGTGGAACCGGACGGCCACCTCGCCGCTGCCGGTCCGGCACGGGGAGCGTGCGGCGGGGGGCACGAGGGTGTTTCAGGCGTCCCGTCCGTTCGCGACACCTCATGAGACATGATCGTCGCGGATGGACCGGCGGGCGGACCCCCGGTTCTTCGAGGGCGGGGGGTCCGTCTCCGCCCGATCGGCCGCCGATCATCTCGGCCGCGCCGGGATACCGAGCGACCAGCAGAGGAAGCTCAGCTCGTCGACATCCTGCTCGATGCGGGCCGACAGGGTGGTTCCTCCGTCATGCCCGGAGTCACGCAGCGGTACCAGCAGGTAGGGGCCGCCCTGCGGGGCGTCGGCTTGGAGGGCCGCGATCATCTTGAGCGGGTCGTGTGGCGGTGCGGTGCGGTCGTTGAGTGCCGATGCGATCGCCATCACCGGGTACCGGCGGTCGGGCCGTACGTTGTGGTAGGGCGAGTAGGAGGCGAGGTAGGCGCACTCTTCGGGGTCGTCCGGCGAGCCGTACTCAACGGTGGCGCCGCCGAGGTTGGGGAAGGTGGGGAAACGCAGCATGTCGAGCAGGGGCGCGCGGCAGTAGACGGCGCCGAACGCCTCGGGTGCTTGCAGTGCGGTGACGGCGACCAGCAGTCCGCCGTTGCTGTTGCCGCGCGAGGCGATCCTGTCGGGCGTGGTCCATCCGGCGCCGACCAGATGGTGGGCCGCGGCGATGTAGTCGTCGAAGGCGTTCTGCCGGCGCGTGCCGACGGCTGCCTGATGCCAGGTGCGGCCGTATTCGCCGCCGCCACGTATGTTGGCGTGGGCCAGCACCCCGCCGAGCTGGAGCCAGGCGGCACTGACGGGGGAGAAACGTGGTTCCACGGGGATGTTGAAGCCCCCGTAGCCGCTGAGCCGCACCGGTCGCCGTCCGTCGCGCGGCAGGTCGGTGCGGTAGACGAGGAACATCGACACGGAAGTGCCGTCGGCCGACTCGTACCAGACCTGCTGCGTGGTGTACGCGGCCGGGTCGAGGCCGGCGTCCGGTACGTGGTAGGTCTCCAGGCGGTCGTGTGCGTAGTGGTACTTGTAGACCGACGGCGGCTGCACGAACGAGGTGAAGGCCACCCACACGTCGTCGCCGTGCCAGGAGCCGGTGACCCCGCTGACGACGCCCGCCCCTTCGTTCCGGTTGACCGAGCCGAGCGAGGGGAGCGCGAGGTCCCTCAGACGAGTGCCGTCCGCGGCGTGGACGACCACCCGGTGCGAGGCGGCGTGCGAGTAGACGGCGTAGAGGCGGCCTCCGATCCCGGTGACGGTCTGCAGGATGTCCGGGCTCTCCGGGATGAGCGTGTGCCATGAGGTCGCGTCGGTGAGGGGAGCCCCGCACAGGCGTCCGCGCGGCGCGTCGAGGTCGGTCCGCACGAGCACCGAGTCGTCGATCACCTGCACCTGGTTGACGGACCGCATCCCGGTGGCCACGGGGATCAGCTCGTCGTCGGCGAGGCGCAGCAGGGAGACGTCGTTGGCGTGTACGAAGTCCCACACGGTGATGACGGCGTACCGGCCGCACTCGCTGGTGCTCACAGTGCACCAGTGGTCCTTGTCGCGGTCATCCCCGAAGACCTTGCGGGCGGGGGTGTCCGAGCCGATCCGATGCTCGTAGACGGCGTGCCACAACGCCTCCTCGGCGGGCGGGACCTCGCCGGGCTCCGGGCAGGCGGTGTAGAAGAACCCGGACGAATCGGGTCGCCAGGCGACCGAGCCGTGGTCGGTGCCTCGCGGTCGGCCGGGCAACAGCCGGCCGGTCTCGACGTCGAGGACATGGATCACCGCGTTGTGGGTGCTGCCGCTGGCCCGGCCGAATGCCACCAAGGTGCCGTCGGGGGACGGCTCGGCGAACACCAGGACGTCGCCGGCGGGCCAGGCGCCCGGGTCGAGCACGGTTTCTGCAGGAGTTCCGGTCGAACGGTGCATCACCAGGGCGGACTTCTCGTCATCGGCACCGGCCTGCCAGAGGAAAGTGCGCCCGCCCCGGCCCGCGGGGATCGGTGGGGACAGACGGGCGTGGCGAGCGGAACGGGCGACGGCAGTGCGCAGACCATCGCGTCCAGGGACGCTGTCGAGCACCGTGCGGGTGACCGTCTCCTGGGCAGCGATCCAGGCGACCGTCTCGTCGTCGTCGAGCCGTTCCAGCCAGACATACGGATCGTCGTAGCGTCGGCCATGCAGCGTGTATCCGCTCTCAGGGACGCGGCGCGTCGGGGGGACCTCTATCGGCAGCGTTGACCTGACCATCAGGTGCCCTCTCTTTTCGGGTAGCACGGCCTCGGGGAGCTGGCCGGGACAAAGACGAGTCTCCAACCCGAGCAGACGCCCTGGCCACTGCGCATGAGTGATCTTCGCTGGTTCCGCACCGTCAGCCCCGACCCTCGTCGATGCCGGTCACCGCCGCTTAGGGCAACCGACCCAGGACGTACTCGGTTGGCTATGACCGCTCGGATACCCATGCGCCCGCACGGTCGGCCGTTCGGGCGAGGCAGGCACGGCCTGGTGCCGCCGCCCGTGCTGTACGCGCCCCTGGCCGGCTGGGCGTCGCGAGGGCTCACCGGATTCGTGAGCGGGACGGGCACCCGGCGCCCCGGCGGACTCGTGGACAATCGGCCCCCGCCGGGTCTCCCGGCCTCTGTCCGGGCGTCAACCACCATGCCATCATGGGGAGTTATGACGGGCGAGGGGGAGAACACCGTGACTCGGGCGATCCGGGTCCGGCTGGACGAGACGGCGAGCGAGACCGACGTCGGCGCTCTGAAGAAGTGGCTGGAGCGGGAGAAGCCGCTGGCGGAGCTGGCGAACCAGGGCGAACTGCAGATCCAGGAGAGCGCGGGGAGCCACCGGCGGGCCCGGGACCGGCCCGGCGCCCCCATGGGCGCCGGCATCGAGATCCTCATGCTGCTCTCCGGAGCAGCGGCCCAGTCCGTCTTCGACACCGTGCTGCGGCAGGTGGTCAAGGGCGTCAAGGCCTGGCACGAGAACCGCCGTTCGGTGGAGAGCGGCGACCCTCCCGATTACGACGTCGGCCCCGTGGACCTCGACGAGAGGTAGGCCGGTGCCCGTCTTCGACCCGCGCGGAGAGGTGAACCGGGCCCTGCTCGTCGGCGTGTCCACGTACGACTCGGTCTGGCCGGACGACTCGTGCGGCGTCCCCGGCCAACTCGGCGCCGTGGCGCACAACGTGTCGCTGCTGGCACAGGCGCTGAGGCGTGGCGGGGTGTTCCACGAGAGCGAGGTCGCGGTCGTCGACTCGCCCTACCTGGACGGGTTCAGCGAGTCGCTGCGCGGCGCCGTGGACGAGGCACAGGGGCTGCTGCTGTTCTACTACGCGGGTCACGGGGCGCTGCCCAGCGCGGGCGACGAACTGTGGCTGCAGATGCGCAACTCCCGCGTCGTGCCGGGCAGCAAGGCGGTGTTCCCGGGCGCCGACCCCTTCTCCAGCGTGTTGACCGTGCTCGCCACGAGTCGCGCCCGGCACGTGGTCGTGATCCTCGACTGCTGCAACGCGGGAAACGCCGCCCAGGTGTGCGAGGCGCTGGCCGACCGGCACCGCTTCTCGGTGCTGATGAGCGTGCAGGCCAACCACCGCATCGACGCCGGGGACACCGCGACGCCCACCCCATTCACGGCCGCCCTGGTGCGCCTGCTGGAGGAGCGGGACGGCGAGGTGCGGCTCCTCCCGGAGAGGGAGGGGCGGCTCCTCCCGGAGAGTGAGGGGCGGCTCCTCCCGGAGAGGGAGGTGCGGCTCCTTCCGGAGAGTGAGGGGCGGCTCCTCCCGGAGAGGGAGGGGGACGGCGACGTCACCTTCCGGAAGCTGGCGGAGTCGCTCACCGCGCACATGTCCGCCGGGTACCGGACGTTGCGCAAGGACGCCTGGGAGCCGCAGCGCTGGGGCGAGCAGGACGTCGTACTGGCCGGTCCGCCCACCAGGACCTCCCCGCGACGGCCACCGGCTCCGCCGATGGTGCCCTGGTGGCGCGCGCTGCCGGCCCGGACCCGCCCGGCATGGGGCGTCGCGGTGTCCGCGGCACGGCGCGTGGTCGCGCTCTTCGCCGCACATCTGCGCACCGTTCTGGCGGCGGCCCTGGTCCTGCTCGCCGGCACCGGCGGCTATCTCGCCTTCGCCGGCGGCGACCCCGTCTCCTGCCGGCCGCCTCTCGAACTGCGGCTGCTCACCGACCCGGATTTGGAGGTCCCCGTCCGGCACGCAGCGGGCGGCTACCTGATGTCCGAGGCGAACAGGACCGCCGAGGGGTGCCGCAGGAGCGGCATCACCGTGTACAGCGCGGGCGCGTCGGAGACCGTGACGGGCTTCCTCGACCAGGCCGACCACTGGCAGATCCCCGGCAGCAGCGGACTCGACCCGCAGCGCGACATCGGTCCGCAACCGGACATCTGGATTCCGGCGACCTCCGCGAGCGTGCGGCGGACCCAGGTGATCGCACGGCGCCCGATCGTGACTCTGGTGTCCTACGGCCCCCTCGCCTACTCCCCCACCGTGCTCGCCGTGCCGCAGGACATCGCCGGGGCGTCGGTGGCCGACCGGACCGGTGCGCCGCTCGGCACGCTCGTGAAGAGGCTCACCGAGCGGCGGAAGGATGCCGACGTGCGGCGCGCGGACCCCGAGTACACCGACGCGGCGCTGCTTGCGACCGTCGGCCTGTACGGCAAGGGCGCGGCCATGGTGAGCGAGGGGGAGGCGAGCGTGGCGCAGTCCGGACTGCTGTCCCCCACCGGGGGCGACCTGCTGTGCACCCTGTCGGACCGCAGGGCCGCCGACGGCAGCAGTACCGACACCGACGACCGCACCGCCGCCCTGGTACCGGAGTTCCTGCTGGCCAGGGCCGCCGACTGCGACGGCACGCTGCCGCGCGTCCGGCGGATGGCCGAGTACCCGACGGACATCCCGCCGCTGGACCCCGCCTTCGTCCAGGTCGACTGGGAGGGCGGCGACCGCGACCGGCAGGCGCGGGACGAGGCAGTGCGGCGCTTCCACGACTGGCTCACCCGCGAGAAGGACGACGCGGGCGGACCGGCGGGGCTGAGTGCTCTCGGCGAGTACGGCTTCCGGGACGTCCACGGCGCCCACGACCGGCTCGGCCCCCCGGGCAGGGACACCGGAACGCTGAGTGCCCCGGGCCGGCTGCCCGCCCCCAGCACCGCCGACGCCATGGCGACGGCTCTGGAGAAGTACCGCAGGGTCAACGGTCCCGGCCGGGTCCTGTTCCTCCTCGACAGCTCCGGCTCCATGGGCACGGCGTGGGAGGGCCCGAGCGGCGCCCCCGGCATCCTGAACCAGTCGCTGGGCGGCCTCGGTGCGGACGACGAGTACGGCGTGTGGGCCGTGGCCGCGCGGCGGGGCGGCCCCTACCGCGAACTGCTGCCGCTGCGCGCCCACGTGCGGGCGGAAGCCGAGAAGGCCGTCGACGGGGCCGCCGTCCAGGACGCCGAGGCCGATCCGTACGGCGCCCTCTCCGCGGCCATCGACGTCATGAAGGCCAAGGACGACGGCCGTCCGCAGATGATCGTCTACCTCACCGACGACGAGGACAACGACCATCTCGCCCGTCACCTCCAGGATCTCCGCCGCAAGGCCGAGGACGAGCATGTCCCGGTGGTCATGGCCGCCCTGGACAGCGGCGGCTGCGACAAGGGCAAGCCCGACACCGTCATCGCACGGGCGAGCGGCGGCCGTTGCCTGGACACCGGACATGATCTGGCCACCGGACTGAGCGACGAGGTGGCACGCACCGGAACGGGAGACCAGTGATGCGAGCCGGGAGCCGGGGAACGCGGTCGCTGCTCGCCGTCCTGCTGGCGGCCTGCGCCGCCTGCCAGGGCGGCGGCGACGCCCTGCCCCTCCCCACGGCCGCTCCCGGCGGCCCGCAGGTCATCGTGGTCGCCAGCGGCCGGGACGTCACCGGCTCCAACGGCGTCCGCCAGCAGCTCATCACGGCGTGGAACGCCAGGCACCCGGACCTCGAAGCCCGTCTGGTGGAGCTGCCGGGCTCGGCGGACGAGCAGCGCAGCCAGCTCCTCGGCGCCCTCCAGTCCGGCAGCGCGCGGTACGACGTGGTGAACCTCGACGTCACCTCGCTGCCGGAGTTCGCCGACGCGGACCTGATCCGGCCGCTGGACGACCGTCTGATCGACGGCGACGTGATCAAGTCCGTCGCCGCCACGGCCCGTTGGGACGGGAAGCTGTACGCCGTACCGTTCAACACCGATGTCGGACTGCTCTTCTACCGCCGTGACTACCTGGCCGCCGCGGGCCTGCGGGACGGCGACGTCGAAGGGGTCCGCGACTGGCAGCGGATGGACAACCTGATCGACGACCTCAACGAGGCCAAGGGCCACGGGCTGCCTGTCGACTACGACAAGGGCTGGACATCCCAGTTGGCCGACGCGGAGGGGCGTACGGTCAACGCCGTGGAGGCGTTCGCGTCGCTGCCGGACCCCGTGCCGCTGACCGACGACGACGGACGTTACACCGCGTCGGTACGGGACCTGGAAAGAGGCATCGGGGAGCTGCGCGGACGCACGCTCGGGCCCTACCTGCTGGGTGACGCGTGGAAGTCCCACGAGGCCGAGTCGCTCACCGCCTTCGCCGACGGCCGTACGGCGTTCCTGCGCCACTGGCCGTACGCGTACGGCACGCTCCACCAGTCGCTGAGCAGCGGGCAGCTCGGTGTGACCCGGCTTCCCGGCAAGGCGGTCCTCGGTGGCCAGAACCTGGCGGTGACCCGGTCGTCCGCCAACGAGGCGGGCGCCGTCGCGCTGATCAGGTACCTGACCAGCGCGGCCAGCGAACGCTGCCTGCTCGACGCCGGCTTCGCGGCCACCCGGACCTCCGCGTACCAGGACGACGACGTGACGTGCCGGTCCGCGACATCCGCCGAGACCACGAGCCCCACGCCCGCCGGGTCCCCGGGGTCCTCGGGGTCCTCACCGGGCGAGACGGCGGACCGGACGCCGCGCGACGCGTCCGGACGGCCCGCGTACGCCCGCAGCACCCTCCTCCCGGCCCTCGTCCACGCCGTCTCCCGCCCGCGCACACCGCTGTACGGCGCTTTCACCCAGACCTTCAGCGCGGAGATCGGCAGGCTCCAGGAGAACGAGCCGCCCAGCGACGAGGAACTGGCCGAGCGGCTGGACAGGGCGCTGCGCCACGTCCTGCCGGACGGCTGAACGGCTGAACGGCGCCGCCGTGCCGGGGGTGTCCGGCAGGGTTCAGGCGACGTGGCGGCCTCGCCGGTTGCCGCGCCGGCGGAACCTGATCACGCCGTAGACCAGGTCGGCCACGAAGACGACGATGCCGATGATCAGCAGCCAGATCAGTCCGTGGACCGCGACTCCGATGATGCCCAGGATGATGGCCGCGATGACGATCAGCAGGAACACGATCATGATGTCGGGCCTCCTCACGATTGCCCTACAGCCCGACTACCCCTCAGAGCCGACCCGCACGCGACGACCGGTTCGGTGACGCGGGTCGGGCCCGGACCGGTCGGGCTCCACGGCGAAGAAGACGCCGCATACGTCGGCGCGCCGGGCCGGGGGGCCGCGACCGGCACGGCGGAGCGGTCAGACGGTCTTGACCGTGGTGCCCGCGCCTTCGAGCGCGGCTACTTCCTCGGCGGGTGCGGCGGTGTCGGTGACGAGGGTGTGCAGGAGGGTGGCGGGGCAGACGTGGGCGTAGGCGGTGCGGCCGAGTTTGGCGCCGTCGGTGGCGACGACGGTGCGGCGCGCGGAGGCGATGCCCGCTTTCTTCACCGCGGCGTCGTCGAGGTCGTAGGCGGTCAGGCCGTCGGCCGCACTCAGTCCGCAGCAGCCGATGACGGCGGTGTCGAAGCGCAGGGCGGCCAGGGAGGCGAGGGTGAGGGGGCCGGTGAGGGCCCCTTCGGCGGCGCGGGGCTGCCCGCCGGGCACGACCAGGGTGGCCGGCCCGGGTGTCTCGCCGAGCAGGTGGATGGCCTGGAGGGACAGGGGCATCACGGTGACGGGCCGCTCACGCAGGAGGCGGGCGACCTCCAGGCAGGTGGTACCGCTGTCGAGCAGGACGCTCTCGCCGTCGGCGATGAGCGCGCAGACCTCGGCCGCGATCCGGCGTTTGGCGTCTACCGACTCGTGGGCGCGCAGCGCGAAGGGGGGCTCCTCGCCGCGGAGCAGCAGAGTGCGTGCCCCGCCTCGGACCCGTTCGAGAACACCCTGGGCGGCGAGGGTGTCGAGGTCGCGCCGAATGGTCATCTCCGATGCGCCGGTCAGCTCGGCGAGCTCCTGGACCGTGGCGCCGCCGGAGTCCCTGACGGCCTTGGCGATCAGTCCGTGCCGTTCCGCATTGCTCATACCGCGATTGAACACCAACGGAGAACTAACAAGAATGTTGTTCGTTAGCTCTGCTTTTGAACACACAAAACGTTCGATACGATGGGTGTCATGGAACGTTCGCTTCGAGCCGCCCGTATGGCGACCTACGTCTACTTCGTCCTGTGCGGCACCCTGATGGGCGCATGGGTGGTGCACATCCCCGCGATCGAGGAGCGCGTGGGTATCAGCCACGCCACCCTCGGCGGCCTGCTGGTACTGCTCGGGCTCGGAGCCTTCGTCGGGATGCAGGTGGCCGGCCCCCTGACCGACCGCCTGGGCTCCCGCGTCGTGGTCCCCGCCGGCGGCGTCCTGTGCGGCGCCGCCCTCGTCCTGCCCGGTCTCGCCCGGGACCCGTGGACGCTGGCCGGCGCGCTGCTGGTCTTCGGGTTCTGCAACGGCTGCCTGGACGTGAGCATGAACGCCCACGCCGTGCATGTGGAGAAGGCGTACGGCAGGCCCGTCATGTCCGGCTTCCACGCCACGTTCTCCGTCGGCGGCGTCCTCGCCTCGCTCGTCGCGGCGGGCGCGGCGAGCGCGGGTCTGAACCCGGCCGCGAGCATGGTCGCCGTGGGAGCCGTGGGCGTCGTGATCGCCCTGGCCTCGGCACGCGCCCTGCTGCCCGCCTCCCCCGCCGTCACGGATCCCGGGTCGGGCTCCGCCCCGGAGCCCGTGGCGGCGCCGGCCGCCAGGCACCGCAGCACCAGGGGTCAGGTCTGGCTGCTGGCCGCCCTGGCGCTGATGGTCATGCTGTGCGAGGGCGCCGCCAACGACTGGAGCGCCCTGCACCTCAAGGACGTCCTCGGTGCACCCGCCGGCACGGCCGCCTTCGCGTACGGCACCTTCGCCGCGGCCATGACCCTCGGCCGGCTGCTCGCGGACCGTTTCGTCGCCCGGTTCGGCTCCATGGCCATCCTGCGCCACGGCGCGGCCACGGCCGCCGTCGGCATCACACTCGTGGCCCTGGGTCCCTGGATGTGGGCCGCGTTCACCGGCTGGGCACTGTTCGGGCTGGGCCTGTCGGGGTGTGTCCCGCAGCTGTTCAGCGCGGCCGGGCACGCCGACCCCGCGGCGGCGGGCGCGAACGTCTCCCGCGTCGCCGGACTCGGCTACGTCGGCATGCTCGCCGGCCCCGCCGTGATCGGCTGGCTGACCCACCTCGTCGCCCTCAACCACGCCTTCGTCCTGCTGACCCTGCTGTGTGTGACCACCGCTGTGGGCGCCGGCGTCCTGCGGCGCACCGGAGCCGACCCCGCCCGCGCAAGCGAGATGGCGGCCGGCGGCCACTGACCGCTTGTGCGGCCCGGCCCCTGACCCCCATGCCGCACAAGCCCCCACGCCGTACCGCTACCCCGCCTTCGCAACTTCCGAGCCGAGCGCGGCGCCCTGGATGTCCTGATCCACGTCCCGCCGCCGCAGGGGGGTCGTGAGCCCTGCGGAGAGGGAGAGCAGGGCCCCGAGACCGGCCGTCAGGAGGGCGGTGCGGACGCCCGCGGCGTCGGCGAGCAGGCCCGAGACGGCCGCGCCGAGGGGCTGGCCGCCCCAGGCGATCATGCGAGCCGTGGTGTTGACCCGGCCCTGGAGGTGCTCGGGAGTGAGCCGCTGGCGGATGACGATGCCGTTGAGACTGACCAGCGCGTTGGCGCTCTGCCAGCAGGCGAGGGCGGCCAGGCCCCACACCAGTCCCGGCGAGGCGGCCCAGCAGGCCAGGAAGACGGCGTTGGCGGCGAGTCCGCCGAGGGTTATCCAGCCCAGCGGCACGGTCTTGTGCAGGCGGGGCAGGACGGTGGCGGCGACGAGTGCGCCGAGGGCCGCCGCCGCCCAGAACAGGCCGATGCGTCCGTCGTCCTCGGTCATGCCGAAGGTGCGCACGGCGGTGACGACGATCAGCCCGACGACGGCGCCCTCGGTGAAGCTGTTTCCCATGCCCAGGAGGGTGAGCGGGCGGATGAGGGGGTGCCGGCGTATGTACCGCAGACCTTCGGCGATGTCGGCGAGGGTGTCCCGGACCGGCGAACCGGCTCCGCCGGGGGCGCTCGATGCCAGGGGGAGGCGGGTCAGGAGGAGGGCGGCGGCGGCGTAGCTGAGGGCGTCGAACGTGACCGCCGTGGGCGGAGCGAGAGTGGCGACGAGCAGTCCCGCAGCGGAGGGCCCGATGAGGCCGATCAGGGTGCTGGCGCTCATCATGCGGCCGGTGGCGCGGGCCACACCGTCGTGGCCGACCAGGGTGACGAGGGCGCCGAACGCCGCGGCGTCGAAGAAGACGAAGACCGCGCAGACCGCCGGGCCGGTCAGCATCAGCTGGGCCGTGGTGAGAAGGCCCGCTGCCGCGGCGGCCGGTATCGCCGCGATGAGGGCGGCGCTGGACCAGCTGCACCATGTCAGGGTGCGGCGCCGGTCCCAGCGGTCGGCGAGGGCTCCGGCCGGCAGGCCGAGTACGAGGTAGGGCAGCGCCTCCAGGGCGGTGAGCAGGCCGCTGAGGGAGGCGCTGCCGGTGCGCTGGTAGAGCAGGACCGGCAGGGCCACGGCGGTGACCGCGGAACCGGCCCAGGACACCACACGCGCGGTGAGGAAGAGACCGAAGCCGGTCCGGGTGGTCATCAGAAGGCGTCGGGGTGCAGGGACTTGGCAAGGGTCACCGTGCCGTCGACGGCGCGCAGTTCGGAGAAGTCCGCGGCGGGTACGGCGACGAGACGGCCGCCGCCCACGGCGGCTGTCGCGGCGAGGTGGGTCCGCAGCCACTTCTCGGAGGCGGCGCGGTCGGCGGCGCCGGTGTAGTGGTAGATCAGGACGTCGGGGTTCTTCTTGGCGAGGGCCTCTACCGAGAGCGGTGCGAAGGTGCTGCCCTTGGGCACGGCGTCGTCCAGGACGTCGCGGCCGCCGGCGCGGCGGACGATGTCGGAGTAGAGGCCGCCGGCGAGGGCGTAGAGCTGTTCGTCGACGATCTGGACCATGGCCGCCGTGACGGCGGGCCGCCCGGTGAGGGCCTTGTCCACGGCCGAGAGCTGTTCGCGGGTGCCGGCGGCGGCCCGGCGTGCCGCGGGCTGGACGTCCAGGAGAGTGCCGAGTGCGGTGAGGTCGGTGGTCGTGGCGGCGAGGGTGGCGGTGCCGGCGGTCCTGGGGCAGAAGGCGCTGTCGATGTACACGGGGACCCCGAGTCGCGCGAGTTCGGCGATGGTGGGCAGCTTCTTACCGTCGAACTGGTATTCGCCGTCGGCGAGGATGAAGTCGGGGCGGGCCGCAAGGAGCGCCTCCCGGCCGATCTCCCCCGGCGCGAGGACCTTCACCTTCCGGTAGTCGGCGGCGTAGGCCGGTCCGGGCGGCGACTGGTTCGTCCAGGTCTGGCCCGCGATCCGGTCCTTCAGGCCGAGCCGGAGCAGGAGTTCGGTGTTGGACGGGAAGAACGAGACGATCCGCTCGGGGGCCTTGTCCACGCGGACCTTCCGGCCGCAGTTGGTGACCTGTGCCGGATAGGCCGTGCCCCCGGACGGGCGGGCAGCGGCCTCGGCGGCGTCGGTCGTGTCCGTGGCGGCGGGCGCGCCGCAGGCGGTGAGCACGAGGGCCACGCCGGACAGGACGAGCCTCCCTGCGAGGTGGCGAGGGGTCATTGGTCTGCTCCATCGTGGCTGGGTTCGGGGAGAGGCGCGAAGCTGAGCTGGAGGCGTCCGGTGAGCGGGTGGGTGCCGAGTGCGGCGTGCACCTGGAAGACCTCGCCCAGGAGTTCGGGGGTGAACACCTCCTGGGGCGTGCCTGACGTGAGGAGGTGTCCGCCGCGCAGGACGTGGACGCGGTCGCAGTAGGCGGCGGCGAGGTTGAGGTCGTGCAGTGCGGCGAGCGTGGTCACCTTCAGGTCACGCACGAGCTCCATGAGGTCGAGCTGGGTGCCGATGTCCAGGTGGTTGGTGGGTTCGTCCAGGACGAGCAGTCGCCCCCGCTGGGCCAGCGCGCGGGCGAGCAGGACGCGCTGCTTCTCGCCGCCGGAGAGGGAGGTGTACGGCCGGGCCGCCAGGTGCGCCATGCCCACCCGGTCCAGCGCGTCGGCCACGATGGCCCGGTCGGCGTGGCTCTCGGCCGACCAGGGCGCGCGGTGCGGGGTCCGTCCGGCGGCGGCGACCTCGGCGACGGTGAAGTCGAAGGCGGCCGGGTTCTCCTGGGCCACCACGGACGTACGACGTGCGGCGGCCTGGGCTGTCAGACTCCGCCACACGTCCTGACCGCCCACCAGGACCGCGCCGGAGGCGGGGCGCATCGACCGGTACACGGCGCGCAGCAGTGTCGACTTGCCGCTTCCGTTGGGTCCGACGACACCGACGATCTCCCCCGGCGCGGCGTGCAGGGTGGCCCGGCTCACGATGCGCGCGCCGCCGATGTCGAGGCTGACTTCTTCCAGGCGGGCGTCCATCAGACCTCCCGTCCCGCGGCTGAGCGGTCGCGCCGCAGCAGCCACAGGAAGAACGGGGCTCCGGCCACGGCGGTGAGAATGCCGAGCGGCAGCTCCATGGGGGCGGCCACGGTACGGGCCGCCAGGTCCGCCAGCAGCACGAACAGGGCTCCGGCGGGCGCGGTGGACGGCAGCAGTGACCGGTGGTCGGCGCCGATCAGCAGACGCACGCTGTGCGGGACGACGAGCCCGACGAAGGAGATGCCGCCCGCCACCGAGATGACCGCCGCCGTCAGCAGGGCCGATACGGCGAGGATCTGAAGGCGCAGCACCTGGACCCGTACGCCCAGGAAGGCCGCCGTCTCCTCCCCCATCGCCAGTGCGTTCAGCGACCGCCCGTGCAGCAGCAGCCAGGCCGTGCAGATCACGACGAGCGCGGCCGGCAGACCGAGATCGTGCCACTGCGCGCCCGCGACCGAGCCGAGCAGCCAGAACAGCACCCCGGAGAGCTGGTCGGGGCGGGCCCGCAACTGCAGGTAACTGGTGGCGCCCTGGAGCAGGTACGACAGGGCGACGCCCGCCAGCACGAGTCGCACGGGTGATGTCGTTCCCTGCCGGCGGCTCAGCGCGACGACCAGTGCGAGCGTGCCGCAGGCTCCGGCGAAGGCCGCCGCCGGCACTCCGACGCGCAGGGGACCGAGCAGTTGGGCGGGCCCGAGCGTGAGCACGGCGACCGCGGCCAGTGAGGCGCCGGAGGTGACGCCGAGCACATAGGGGTCGGCGAGGGGATTGCGGACGACGGTCTGCAACACCGCCCCGGCGACGGCCAGCCCGGCTCCCGCG
>NZ_JBHXLV010000078.1:0-26691 GCF_042721685.1 Streptomyces sp. NPDC058459
CCGCTGCCCCCCGAGGGCAGCGGCCTTTCGTGTCGCCGGAGGGTGCGGGGGTCAGAGGACCCGGACCGCGCCGGTGGGCTGGTCGTAGGAGAGGGGACGCTCCACGACGCCGGTGGAGGGGTTCTGGGCGCCGACGAACATGCCGCCGCCGACGTAGACGCCCACGTGGTACGCGCTGCCCGCGCTGCCCCAGTAGAGGATGTCGCCGGGCTGGAGGGAGTTCAGGGAGACCTGGGTGCCGGCCGTGGACTGGTCCTGGGAGACGCGCGGCAGGCTGATGCCGACCTGCTTGAAGGCCGTCTGGACCAGGCCCGAGCAGTCGTACGCGGAGGGACCGGTGGCGCCGGAGACGTACGCCTTGCCGACCTGGGACTTCACGAACGACACGATGGAGGCGGCCGAACCGGTCGCGCTGGACGATCCGGTGGAGGTGCCGGCGGACGTGCCCGTGACGGTGGAGGTGCCCGTGACGTTGGAGGTGCCCGCGCTCGCGTAGGCGGACAGCACGGTGCGCCCGGCGTTGCGGGTGGCGCGGGTGGCGGCCTGCTTACGGGCCTCCTCCTGCGCCTTCTTCTTCGCCTCGGCCTTCTGCTTGGCCTCGGCGAGGTCCGCCTTGGCCTGCTTCGCGGCACTGGCGGCGGCCGCGTCACGCTCGGCCTGCAGTTCGTAGTTCGCGGCCGCCTGCTGGGTGGCGTCCGCGGACTGGGCGACCTGGGTGGCCACGTCGGCGGTGAGGGTGGGGAGTTGGAGCGTCTGCGTCACGGGCTCGGCATCGGCCGCGTTCGCGTAACCGGCCGCTCCGGCGACCGCCAGGGTGCTGAGGACGCCGCCGGCGACACCGGACCGCACGGCGAGGGACGACGCGCTGCGGCGCGGCTTCCGGTGGCTGCGTATGTGAGCGGTGTGGGACATGGGAATAACCGGTACCAGGGGCTCCTTCATATCTTCAACAAACGTGGGCTGCGCCACAATTGTTCAATCGGTTCCCCGGAACCCGGTCGCGTCGCTCCTTATTGACGCCGTAACGGACATAGCGGACGGTGCCCATTGGCCCGTTGATCACGCTCTTTGATCATTACGTCCGAATTGCCCCGCACCTACCATCGGTTGGGATCGATGGCCAAGCCCGGTTCCTTGACGCCCGTCACCGGTGTGGCGGAGGTCACGGAACGGTCGTCGGGGTGCGGGCGTCCGCGTCGCACGGCCGCGCGGCAGGAGTTCGTGAACGCGCGCACGCACCCGGACCACGTCCACATCGCGCCCACGATCTCCCCCGCGGTGTGAACGCCTCGCACTACCAGTCACCTGCGTCCGACACCAATTTGCATGCACCGGAACCCTCTTGATATTGAGCCACCCCTCACCCACCCCCTCTGGCCTGCGCGGACGGGCTGGATTGTCACTTCTGGTGATCAACTGAACGCTTCGCGTACGAAGATCACCCATCCTCCGGCTTCATGATCCTTCGTCAGGTGGTGGAGATCACAAAGCTTGTGGAATACCCCGTGTCGCAGATCACAGAGCGGCGGGCATAGGATGCGGAGCAGTTGGGCTTGTGACCTGCTTCACATGTTCTCGATCTTCGCCGGGACGGGTGGGGTCACTGGGACGGAAGAGGCAGCTGCGAGCCCCTGAACCGCCACCAGTCAATGCCGACTGAAGGGAGCGAGGAGCGGTGAACGCGTACGCGCCCATCCTCGTACTGGGAGCCCTCGGGGCAGGCTTTGCGATCTTCTCCGTGGTCATGGCCGCGCTGATCGGTCCGAAGCGCTACAACCGCGCGAAGCTCGAAGCCTACGAATGCGGCATCGAGCCGACCCCCACGCCGGCCGGCGGCGGGCGCTTCCCCATCAAGTACTACCTGACGGCGATGCTCTTCATCGTCTTCGACATCGAGATCGTCTTCCTCTACCCCTGGGCCGTCACCTTCGACGCGCTCGGGGTCTTCGGGCTCGTGGAGATGCTGCTCTTCGTGCTCACCGTCTTCGTCGCGTACGCGTACGTATGGCGGCGCGGCGGCCTGGAATGGGACTGAGGGGCCTTTAACTCATGGGACTCGAAGAGAAGCTGCCGAGCGGCTTTCTGCTGACCACCGTCGAACAGGCCGCGGGCTGGGTGCGCAAGGCGTCCGTCTTCCCGGCCACCTTCGGACTCGCCTGCTGCGCCATCGAGATGATGACCACCGGCGCCGGACGCTACGACCTCGCCCGCTTCGGCATGGAGGTCTTCCGCGGCTCACCGCGCCAGGCCGACCTGATGATCGTCGCGGGCCGGGTCAGCCAGAAGATGGCGCCGGTGCTGCGGCAGGTCTACGACCAGATGCCCAACCCGAAGTGGGTCATCTCCATGGGCGTCTGCGCGTCCTCGGGCGGCATGTTCAACAACTACGCGATCGTCCAGGGCGTCGACCACATCGTCCCGGTCGACATCTACCTCCCCGGCTGCCCGCCCCGCCCCGAGATGCTGCTGGACGCGATCCTCAAGCTCCACCAGAAGATCCAGGGCACCAAGCTCGGCGTCAACGCCGAGGAAGCCGCCCGGGAGGCGGAGGAGGCCGCGCTCAAGGCCCTGCCCACGATCGAGATGAAGGGGCTGCTGCGGTGAGCGACGACCAGGGCACCAACGGCGTCAACCCCGAGAAGGACCTCTCCGCCTCCAACCTCCCCGGCCGGCGCGGCCAGGGCGGCGAGGAGATCCGCGTCCAGCGCGGCATGTTCGGCGCGAACAACGGCGGTGACACCTCCGGCTACGGCGGCCTGGTCCGCCCGGTCCGGCTCCCCGGCGCGACGAGCCGCCCCTACGGCGGGTGGTTCGACGAGGTCGCCGACGAACTGGAGGGCGCGCTGGAGGAGCAGGGCCTGCTCCCGGAGAACGCCGTCGAGCGCACCGTCGTGGACCGCGACGAGCTGACCTTCCACATCGAGCGCGAGCACCTGGTCCGCGTCGCCCGCACCCTGCGCGACGACCCGGCGCTCCGCTTCGAGCTGTGCACCGGGGTCAGCGGGGTGCACTACCCCGGCGACAAGGGCCGCGAGCTGCACGCCGTCTACCACCTGCGCTCGATCACCCACAACCGGCTGATCCGGCTGGAGGTCAGCGCCCCCGACGCCGACCGGCGCATCCCCTCCCTGGTCGCGGTCTATCCGACCAACGACTGGCACGAGCGCGAGACGTACGACTTCTTCGGGATCGTCTTCGACGGCCACCCGGCCCTCACCCGGATCATGATGCCGGACGACTGGCAGGGCCACCCGCAGCGCAAGGACTACCCCCTCGGCGGCATCGCCGTCGAGTACAAGGGCGCCCAGATCCCGGCTCCCGACCAGCGGAGGTCGTACTCGTGAGCACTCCCCACGCAACCGGCCGCGCCACCACCGAGGGCACCGTCTACACGGTCACCGGCGGCGACTGGGACGAGGTCGTCCAGTCGGCGGTCCGGGCGGACGACGAGCGCATCGTCGTCAACATGGGTCCGCAGCACCCGTCCACCCACGGAGTGCTCCGGCTCATCCTGGAGATCGAGGGCGAGACCGTCACCGAGGCCCGCTGCGGCATCGGCTATCTGCACACCGGCATCGAGAAGAACCTCGAGTACCGCACCTGGACGCAGGGCACCACCTTCGTCACGCGCATGGATTACCTGACGTCCTTCTTCAACGAGACCGCCTACTGCCTCGCCGTGGAGAAGCTCCTCGGCATCGAGGACCAGATCACCGAGCGGACCGACATCATCCGGGTGCTCCTGATGGAGCTGAACCGGCTGTCGTCGCACCTGGTGTGCATCGCCACCGGCGGCATGGAGCTGGGCTCCACCACGATCATGATCTACGGCTTCCGCGACCGGGAGATGATCCTCGACATCTACGAGCTGATCACCGGCCTCAGGATGAACCACGCGTACATCCGCCCCGGCGGCCTCGCCCAGGATCTGCCGCCCGGCGCGGTCGACCAGATCCGCGAGTTCGTCAAGAAGATGCGCAAGAACCTCCCGGAGTACGACAAGCTCGCCACCGGGAACCCCATCTTCAAGGCCCGTATGCAGGACATCGGGCACCTCGACCTGGCCGGCTGCATGGCGCTCGGCGCCACCGGCCCGATCCTGCGCTCCACCGGCCTTCCGCACGACCTGCGCAAGGCCCAGCCCTACTGCGGCTACGAGAACTACGACTTCGACATCCCCACCGCCGACACCTGCGACTCCTACGGGCGCTTCCTGGTCCGGCTGGAGGAGATGCGCCAGTCGCTCAGGATCATCGAGCAGTGTCTGGACCGGCTTCAGCCGGGCCCGGTCATGGTCGCGGACAAGAAGATCGCCTGGCCGGCGCAGCTCGCGCTCGGCCCGGACGGGCTCGGCAACTCGCTGGACCACATCAAGAAGATCATGGGCACCTCCATGGAGGCCCTGATCCACCACTTCAAGCTGGTCACCGAGGGCTTCCGGGTCCCGCCGGGCCAGGCGTACGCGGCCGTCGAGTCGCCCAAGGGCGAACTCGGCGTGCACGCCGTCTCCGACGGCGGCACCCGCCCCTTCCGGGTCCACTTCCGCGACCCGTCCTTCACCAATCTGCAGGCCATGGCGGCGATGTGCGAGGGCGGCCAGGTCGCCGACGTCATCGTGGCCGTGGCGTCCATCGACCCCGTGATGGGAGGCGTCGACCGGTGACCACCTCTTCCTCCGAGCGGGGCGTCGGCCTGGGCATGCCGGAACTGCCCCCGCCCGCCTACCCGGACGACGTCCGGGCCCGGCTGGAGACGGACGCGCGCGAGGTGATTGCGCGCTACCCCGACTCCCGCTCCGCCCTGCTGCCGCTGCTGCACCTCGTGCAGGCCGAGGACGGCTACGTCACCCGGACCGGCATGAAGTTCTGCGCGGACGTGCTGGAGCTGACCACCGCCGAGGTCACCGCGGTCGCCACCTTCTACTCCATGTACCGGCGCCGCCCCTCCGGCGACTACCAGGTGGGCGTCTGCACCAACACCCTGTGCGCCGTCATGGGCGGCGACGCCATCTTCGAGACCCTCCAGGAGCACCTGGGCGTCGGCAACGGCGAGACCACCGGCGACGGCAAGGTCACCCTGGAGCACATCGAGTGCAACGCGGCCTGCGACTACGCGCCGGTCGTGATGGTCAACTGGGAGTTCTTCGACAACCAGACCCCGGCCGGCGCCATCCGCCTCGTCGACGACCTGCGCGCCGGGCAGCCCGTGGAGCCCACGCGCGGCGCCCGGCTGTGCACCTTCAAGGAGACCGCCCGCATCCTGGCCGGCTTCCCCGACGAGCGCCCCGGCGCCGTCGAGGAGGGCGGCAGCGCGGGCCACGCCTCCCTGGTCGGCCTGCGCCTGGCCAGGGGCGAGACCCAGCCCGCGCGCGTGGTCCACCCTCGCGACGCCGCTCCGCCGGAGGAGGACACGGTGCACGAGCCCTCACCCACCGAGCGCCTCAGCTCCCACGACCCGGTCGAGACCTCGGCCTCCGACCCGGCCCACCCGTCGCCCGCCACCGCCCGTGATCGAGGGGCTCCGCCCCGCACCCCTGATCCGTCCGGTCCGACCGCAGAGGAGGGGGAGTGATGACCGTGGTGACCGACGTCAAGGACGGCACCAGCCCCGAGAAACTGCTCGCCCCCGTGCTCTCCGCCTTCTGGGACGAGGACCGGTCCTGGTCGCTGGACGTCTACCGGCGGCACGACGGCTACGAGGGCCTGCGCAAGGCGCTCGCCATGTCCCCGGACGACCTGATCGCCTACGTCAAGGAGTCCGGACTGCGCGGCCGGGGCGGCGCCGGCTTCCCGACCGGCATGAAGTGGCAGTTCATCCCGCAGGGCGACGGCAAACCGCACTACCTCGTCGTCAACGCCGACGAGTCCGAGCCCGGCACCTGCAAGGACATCCCGCTCCTCTACGCCAACCCGCACAGTCTCGTCGAGGGCATCGTGATCGCCTGCTACGCGATCCGCTCCTCGCACGCCTTCATCTACCTGCGCGGCGAGGTCGTCCCCGTCCTGCGCCGGCTGCACGAGGCCGTGCGCGAGGCGTACGAGGCCGGGTTCCTGGGCGCGGACATCCTCGGCAGCGGACTCGACCTCGAACTCACCGTGCACGCGGGCGCGGGCGCGTACATCTGCGGTGAGGAGACCGCGCTGCTCGACTCGCTGGAGGGCCGCCGGGGCCAGCCGCGGCTGCGGCCCCCCTTCCCGGCGGTCGAGGGCCTGTACGCCTGTCCCACCGTGGTGAACAACGTCGAGTCGATCGCCTCGGTTCCCGCGATCCTGCACCAGGGCAAGGACTGGTTCCGCTCGATGGGCAGCGAGAAGTCACCCGGCTTCACGCTCTACTCGCTCAGCGGGCATGTGGCGAGCCCCGGCCAGTTCGAGGCGCCGCTCGGCATCACCCTGCGCCAGCTGCTCGACATGAGCGGCGGCATGCGCCCCGGCCACCGGCTGAAGTTCTGGACCCCGGGCGGCTCCTCCACCCCGATGTTCACCGACGAACACCTCGACGTGCCCCTCGACTACGAGGGCGTCGGCGCCGCCGGCTCCATGCTCGGCACCAAAGCGCTCCAGTGCTTCGACGAGACCACCTGCGTGGTGCGGGCGGTCACCCGCTGGACCGAGTTCTACGCCCACGAGTCCTGCGGCAAGTGCACGCCCTGCCGCGAAGGGACGTACTGGCTGGTGCAGTTGCTCCGGGACATCGAGGCGGGCAAGGGGTCGATGTCCGACCTCGACAAGCTGAACGACATCGCCGACAACATCAACGGCAAGTCCTTCTGCGCCCTGGGCGACGGCGCGGCCTCGCCGATCTTCTCCTCGCTGAAGTACTTCCGCGAGGAGTACGAGCAGCACATCACGGGCCGGGGCTGCCCCTTCGACCCGGCCAAGTCGACGGCCTGGGCGGACCGCCCGGAGGTGAACGCATGACCGTACAGCAGTCCGAAAGCGGCTCCGCCGCGGGCGAACGCCCCTCAGACGGGGGGCAGGCGGCGGTCCCGCCGGAGGATCTCGTCTCGCTGACGATCGACGGCATCGAGATCAGCGTGCCCAAGGGCACCCTGGTCATCCGGGCCGCCGAGCAGCTCGGCATCGAGATCCCGCGCTTCTGCGACCACCCCCTGCTGGACCCGGCCGGCGCCTGCCGCCAGTGCATCGTGGAGGTGGAGGGCCAGCGCAAGCCGATGGCGTCCTGCACCATCACCTGCACCGACGGCATGGTGGTGAAGACCCAGCTCACCTCGCCGGTCGCCGAGAAGGCCCAGCACGGGGTGATGGAGCTGCTGCTCATCAACCACCCGCTGGACTGCCCGGTCTGCGACAAGGGCGGCGAGTGCCCGCTGCAGAACCAGGCCATGTCCCACGGCGGCGCCGACTCCCGCTTCGAGGGCCGCAAGCGCACCTACGCCAAGCCCGTGCCGATCTCCACGCAGGTGCTGCTGGACCGCGAGCGGTGCGTGCTGTGCGCCCGCTGCACCCGGTTCTCCAACCAGGTCGCGGGCGACCCGATGATCGAGCTGATCGAGCGGGGCGCGCTCCAGCAGGTCGGCACCGGTGAGGGCGACCCGTTCGAGTCGTACTTCTCCGGCAACACCATCCAGATCTGCCCGGTCGGCGCGCTGACCTCGGCCGCCTACCGGTTCCGCTCGCGCCCCTTCGACCTGATCTCCTCGCCGTCGGTGTGCGAGCACTGCGCGGGCGGCTGCGCCACCCGTACCGACCACCGGCGCGGCAAGGTCATGCGGCGGCTCGCCGCCGAGGACCCCGAGGTCAACGAGGACTGGGTCTGCGACAAGGGCCGGTTCGCCTTCCGGTACGCGCAGCTCCGGGACCGGCTGGACACCCCGCTGGTCCGCAACGCCGAGGGCGTGCTGGAGCCCGCCTCCTGGCCGGAGGCGCTGGACGCGGCCGCGCGGGGCCTCAGCGCCGCCCGCTCCCGCGCCGGGGTGCTCACCGGGGGCCGGCTGACCGTCGAGGACGCCTACGCGTACAGCAAGTTCGCGCGGGTGGCGCTCGACACCAACGACATCGACTTCCGCGCCCGGGTGCACAGCGGCGAGGAGGCCGACTTCCTGGCCGCGCGGGTGGCCGGCCGGGGCCGCGACCTCGACGGCACCGGGATCACGTACACCGCGCTGGAACAGGCGCCCGCCGTGCTGCTGGCCGGGTTCGAGGCCGAGGAGGAGGCGCCCGGCGTCTTCCTGCGGCTGCGCAAGGCGTGGCGCAAGCACGGCCAGAGGGTGTACTCCCTGGCCACGCACGCCACCCGGGGCCTGACCAAGGCGGGCGGCACGCTGCTGCCGGCCGCGCCCGGCACCGAGCCCGAGTGGCTGGACGCGCTGGCCGGCGGGGTCGGCCTGGAGGACCCCGGCACCGGGGCGGCCGAGGCGCTGCGCGCCGGGGGCGCGGTGATCGTGGTCGGCGAGCGGCTCGCCGGGGTCGAGGGCGGCCTGACGGCGGCCGCGCGCCTGGCCGCGGCGACCGGCGCCCGGCTGGTGTGGCTTCCCCGGCGGGCGGGGGAGCGCGGCGCCGTCGAGGCGGGCGCGCTGCCCTCGCTGCTGCCGGGAGGCCGCCCGGCCACCGACCCGCGCGCGCGGGAGGAGGTCGCCGCCGCCTGGGGGCTGGCCGAACTCCCCGCCCGCCACGGCCGCGACACCCAGCAGATCGTGGAGGCCGCCGCCACCGGCGAGCTGTCCGCGCTGCTCGTCGCCGGGGTGGAGGTCGCCGACCTCCCCGACCCGGCGCGCGCGCGTGAGGCGCTGGACAGCGTCGGCTTCCTGGTCTCGCTGGAGCTGCGGCCCAGCGAGGTCACCGAGCGTGCCGACGTGGTGCTGCCGGTCGCGGCGGTGGTCGAGAAGGCGGGCACCTTCCTCAACTGGGAGGGCCGGGTCCGCTTCTTCGAGGCCGCGCTCAAGCCCGACCAGCTGACCCGCCGGCTCGCTCCGTCCGACGCCCGGGTGCTGCAGATGCTGGCCGACGCGATGGACGTCCACCTGGGCCTGCCGGACCTGCGTACCGCCCGTGCGGAGATCGACCGGCTCGGCGGCTGGACCGGGGCCGGTGCCGCCGACCCGGACCACTCCGGGGCCGCGCTGCCCCGCCCGGCCGCCGGGGAGGCCGTGCTCGCCGGGCACCGGCTGCTGCTCGACCTCGGCGTCCTCCAGCAGGGCGACGAGGCGCTGGCCGGCACCCGGCACGCCGCCCGCGCGCGCGTGTCCGCCGCGACGGCCGCCGAGGCGGGCGTCGAGGACGGCGACGTGCTCACCGTCACCGGCCCCGCCGGGACGACCGAACTCCCGCTGGAGATCACCGAGATGCCCGACCGGGTGGTCTGGCTCCCGCTGGACTCGGCCGGCCGGGGCGTCGCCTCCGACACCGGGGCCCGGCCCGGCTCCCTCGTCCGTATCGGCCCGGCGGCGCACGCCGACGCGGCCCCCAAGGAGGTTCGAGGATGAGCCCGTTCCTCGCCGCTGAAGACCTCTCGCTGTTCGGTCACGACCCGTGGTGGCTCGTGCTCGTCAAGGCGGTGTTCTGCTTCGCGTTCCTGATGCTGACGGTGCTGCTGTCCATCGTCTGGGAGCGCAAGGTCGTCGCCTGGATGCAGCTGCGCGTCGGCCCCAACCGGCACGGCCCCTGGGGCATGCTCCAGTCGCTCGCCGACGGCGTGAAGCTGATGCTCAAGGAGGACGTCGTCGTCAAACGCGCGGACAAGGTGATCTACGTCCTCGCGCCGGTCGTCGCGGTCATCCCGGCCTGCATGGCGATCGCGGTGATCCCCTTCGGACCCGCCGGCGACGAGATCTCGATCTTCGGCCACCGCACCACGATGCAGCTCACCGACCTGCCGATCGCGATGCTCTACATCCTCGCGGTCGCCTCCATCGGCATCTACGGCATCGTGCTCGCGGGCTGGAGCTCCGGCTCGACCTACCCGCTCCTCGGCGGTCTGCGCTCCTGCGCGCAGATGATCTCTTACGAGATCGCCATGGGCGCCGCGTTCGCCTCGGTGTTCCTCTACTCGGGGTCGATGTCGACCTCCACCATCGTGGAACAGCAGCACGACCGCTGGTACATCCTGCTGCTGCCGGTCTCCTTCATCCTCTACGTGATCACGATGGTGGGCGAGACCAACCGCGCCCCCTTCGACATGCCGGAGTCCGAGGGCGACCTGGTCGGCGGCTTCAACACCGAGTACTCGTCGATCAAGTTCGCGCTGTTCATGCTCGCCGAGTACATGAACATGGTGACGGTGTCGGCGGTGACGGCCACCCTCTTCCTCGGCGGCTGGCGGGCCCCCTGGCCCATCAGCACCTTCTGGGAGGGCGCCAACCACGGCTGGTGGCCGATGCTCTGGTTCGTCATCAAGGTCCAGCTACTGCTGTTCTTCTTCATCTGGCTGCGCGGCACGCTTCCCCGGGTCCGTTACGACCAGCTGATGAAGCTCGGCTGGAAGGTCCTGATCCCGGTCTCGGTGGTCTGGCTGATGCTGGTGGCGACCGTGCGGGTGCTGCGCAACGAGAACTACGACTTCGCCGACATCGCGCTCTACGTCGGCGGCGGGGTGCTCGCCCTGCTGCTGATCTCCTTCGTCGCCGACATGTTCCGGGACCGGACCGGGGCCGACGAGACTCCGGCCCCGCAGCCCGCGTTCGACCCGCTGGCGGGCGGTTTCCCCGTGCCGCCGCTGCCCGGACAGCAGCTTCCCGCGGTGCCCAGGCGTCGTGCGCGCCAGGAGCGGGAGCTGATTGTCAGTGGTGGGGTGGACACTGTCAGTGACCGAACTCCGGACGGAACTTCGGATGGAAAGGAGGCGTCCGATGGCTGAGGAGCCCAAGGAGACCGCACCCGGTTTCCAGAACCCCGTGGCCGGCTTCGCCGTGACCTTCAAGGCCATGTTCAAGAAGCGGCTGACCGAGCAGTACCCGGAGCAGAAGAAGACCACCGCTCCCCGCTTCCACGGACGGCACCAGCTCAACCGCCATCCGGACGGCCTGGAGAAGTGCGTCGGCTGCGAGCTGTGCGCCTGGGCCTGCCCCGCCGACGCCATCTATGTCGAGGGCGCCGACAACACCGACGAGGAGCGTTACTCGCCGGGCGAGCGGTACGGCCGCGTCTACCAGATCAACTACGCCCGCTGCATCCTGTGCGGCCTGTGCATCGAGGCGTGCCCCACCCGCGCGCTCACGATGACCAACGAGTTCGAGCTGGCCGACTCCAGCCGGGCCAACCTCATCTACACCAAGGAGCAGTTGCTCGCCGGTCTGGACGAGGGCATGGTCGACTCCCCGCACGCGATCTTCCCCGGCACCGACGAGCAGGACTACTACCGGGGGCTGGTGACCGAGGCAGCTCCGGGCACCGTCCGCCAGGTGGCCGCCTCCAAGGGCGAACCGCATCAGTCCGCGAGCCCTTCGGGCCCGGCCGGCGACGAGGGGGTGGAAGCATGAGCACGCAGCTCGCCGCCTACACGACCTCCACCGGTGAGGCGGTCCAGTTCTGGTTCCTCGGCAGCGTCGCGGTGATCGGCGCCCTGTGCACCGTCCTGATGCGGCGCGCCGTGCACAGCGCGCTCTGTCTCGCCGGAACCATGATCATCCTGGCGGCGTTCTACCTCGCCAACGGCGCCTACTTCCTGGGGGTCGTGCAGATCGTCGTCTACACCGGCGCGATCATGATGCTCTTCCTCTTCGTGGTGATGCTCGTCGGCGTGACCGCCGCGGACTCGCTGAAGGAGACCATCAGGGGCCAGCGCTGGCTGGCCCTGCTCTGTGGGCTCGGGTTCGGCGTCCTGCTGCTGGGCGGCATCGCCCACGCCTCGCTCACCCAGTTCAACGGCACCGGCCAGGCCAACGCGGGCGGCAACGTGGAGGGTCTGGCGACCCTCATCTTCACCAAGTACGTCTTCGCCTTCGAGCTGACCGGCGCCCTGCTGATCACCGCCGCCGTCGGCGCGATGGTGCTCACCCACCGCGAGCGCACCGAGCGGGCCAGGACCCAGCGCGAGCTGGCGGCCGAGCGGGTCCGCGCGGGCAAGCACGTACCGCCGCTGCCCGCTCCCGGCGTCTACGCCCGGCACAACGCGGTGGACATCGCGGGCCTGCTGCCCGACGGCACCCCCGCCGAGCTGAGCGTCAGCCGGACGCTGCGCGAACGCGGCCAGATCCGGGACGTCTCCGTGCAGGCCCTGGTCGACCTCAAGGCGCTTCAGCAGCGCGCGGAGGACCGCCTGGAGCGCACGGAGCACACACCGGCCACCTTCAAGCGGACGGAGGACGCGGCCCAGTGAACCCCGTCAACTACCTCTATCTCGCCGCCCTGTTGTTCACCATCGGCGCCACCGGCGTGCTGATCCGGCGGAACGCGATCGTGGTGTTCATGTGCGTGGAGCTGATGCTCAACGCCTGCAACCTCGCCTTCGTGACCTTCTCCCGGATGCACGGCAACCTCGACGGCCAGATCATCGCGTTCTTCACGATGGTCGTCGCCGCCGCGGAGGTCGTGGTGGGCCTGGCGATCATCGTGTCGCTGTTCCGCACCCGCCACTCGGCCTCGGTCGACGACGCCAGCCTGATGAAGCTGTAAGGGGCCGGAAGAATCGTGGAGAACCTGATCGCGCTGCTCATCGCGGCGCCCCTGCTCGGAGCCGCCGTGCTCCTGCTCGGCGGCCGGCGCCTCGACGCCGTCGGCCACTGGGTCGGCACCCTGCTGTCGACCGCCTCCTTCGTGATCGGCCTGGTCCTCTTCGCCGGGCTGCTCGGCGAGGACCCCGAACACCGCACCTGGACCCAGCACCTGTGGAGCTGGATCTCGGTCGGCGACTTCCAGGCCGACGTCACCCTGCGGCTCGACCAGCTGTCGATGACGTTCGTCCTGCTGATCACCGGGGTCGGCTCGCTGATCCACCTCTACTCCATCGGGTACATGGAGCACGACGAGCGGCGCCGCCGCTTCTTCGGCTACCTCAACCTGTTCCTCGCGGCGATGCTCCTGCTGGTCCTCGCCGACAACTACCTGCTGCTGTACGTCGGCTGGGAGGGCGTGGGCCTCGCCTCCTACCTGCTGATCGGCTTCTGGCAGCACAAGCCCAGCGCCGCGACCGCCGCGAAGAAGGCGTTCCTGGTCAACCGGGTCGGCGACATGGGCCTGTCCATCGCCATCATGCTGATGTTCACCACGTTCGGCACCTTCGCCTTCGGCCCGGTCCTGGAGCACGCGGGCGACGCGTCCGAGGGCCGGCTCACCGCGATCGGCCTGATGCTGCTGCTCGCCGCGTGCGGCAAGTCCGCCCAGGTGCCGCTGCAGTCCTGGCTCGGTGACGCGATGGAGGGCCCGACCCCGGTCTCGGCCCTGATCCACGCGGCCACCATGGTGACGGCGGGCGTCTACCTCATCGTCCGCTCCGCCGCGATCTTCAACGGCGCCCCGGACGCGCAGCTCGTGGTCACCGTCGTCGGCGGGGTCACGCTGCTGTTCGGTGCGATCGTCGGTTGCGCCAAGGACGACATCAAGAAGGCGCTGGCCGGCTCGACCATGTCGCAGATCGGCTACATGGTCCTCGCGGCCGGCCTCGGCCCGATCGGCTACGTCTTCGCGATCATGCACCTGGTCACCCACGGCTTCTTCAAGGCCGGGCTGTTCCTCGGCGCCGGTTCGGTGATGCACGGCATGAACGACGAGGTCGACATGCGCAGGTACGGCGGCCTGCGCACGTACATGCCGATCACCTTCGTCACCTTCGGCCTCGGCTACCTCGCGATCATCGGCTTCCCGGGGCTGTCCGGCTTCTTCTCCAAGGACAAGATCATCGAGGCGGCCTTCGCCAAGGGCGGCACCGAGGGCTGGATTCTGGGCGGGGTGGCCCTGCTGGGCGCGGCGATCACCGCGTTCTACATGACCCGCGTGATGCTGATGACGTTCTTCGGCGAGAAGCGCTGGCTGCCCGATGCCGAGGGCCACGAGCCCCACCCGCACGAGTCCCCGAGGACCATGACGATCCCGATGATCGTGCTGGCCGTCGGCTCGGTCGCGGGCGGTGCCTTCTTCGACGTCGGCGACCGCTTCCTGCACTGGCTGGAGCCGGTCACCGGGCACAGCGAGGGCGACTCCCCGCTGAGCGCGCTCACCGTCACCGGCGCCACCATGGTCTGCCTGGTCGTCGGCGTGGGCCTGGCCTGGGCGCGGTACGGCCGCAAGCCCGTACCCGCCGTCGCCCCGCGCGGTTCCGTGCTCACCCGCGCCGCCCGGCGCGACCTCTACCAGGACGACTTCAACCATGTCGTGCTGGTGCGCGGCGGCGAGCACCTCACGCGCTCGCTGGTCTATGTCGACCACACCCTGGTCGACGGTGTCGTCAACGGCTCGGCGGCAGGTTTCGGCGGCCTGTCCGGGCGGCTGCGCCGTCTCCAGAACGGCTTCGCCCGCTCCTACGCGGTCTCGATGTTCGGCGGCGCGGCCCTCCTGGTCGCCGCGACCCTGCTGATGAGGGCGGTCTGATACCGATGGCTTCGATGTCGTTTCCCCTGCTGACAGCGACAGCGCTGCTCCCGGCCCTCGGTGCGGTGGCCACGGCCGCCGTGCCGGCCCGCCGGCGCACCGCCGCCAAGTGGCTGGCCCTGGTGGTCTCGCTGGCCACGCTCGCGCTGGCGATCGTCGTCCTGGTCCGCTTCGACCCGGACGGCGCCCTCCCCCACTCTCGAACGGGCTCGGGCGGGGGGACCCCCTTCCAGCTCACCGAGTCCCACTCCTGGATCAGGGACTTCGGGGTCCGCTACGAACTGGGCGTGGACGGTATCGCCGTGGCCCTGATCGGGCTGACCGCGCTGCTGATGCCGTTCATCGTGCTCGCGGGCTGGCACGACGCCGACCCCCTGGAGACCGGCAGCAAGCGGTGGCGGCCCACGCAGGGCTTCTTCGCGCTGATCCTGGCCGTCGAGGCTATGGTGATCATCTCCTTCGAGGCGACCGACGTCTTCGTCTTCTACATCTTCTTCGAAGCCATGCTGATCCCGATGTACTTCCTCATCGGCGGCTTCGGGGACCGGGCCCACAGCCAGGGCGAGGAGGCCGCGTCCACCCAGCGGTCGTACGCGGCGGTGAAGTTCCTCCTCTACAACCTGGCCGGCGGTCTGATCATGCTGGCCGCGGTGATCGGGCTGTACGTCGTCGCCGGGAGCTTCAGCCTCCAGGAGATCGTCCAGGCGCGGGCCGACGGCTCGCTGACCATGGCGACCAGCACCGAACGCTGGCTGTTCCTCGGCTTCTTCTTCGCCTTCGCGGTGAAGGCGCCGTTGTGGCCGCTGCACACCTGGCTGCCCAACGCCATGCAGGAGTCCACCGCGCCGGTCGCGGTGCTCGTCACGGCGGTGGTCGACAAGGTCGGCACCTTCGCCATGCTCCGCTTCTGCCTCCAGCTCTTCCCGGAGGCGTCCAAGTGGGCGACCCCGGTGATCCTCGTGCTGGCGCTGATCAGCATCGTCTACGGCGCGCTGCTCGCGGTCGGCCAGCGGGACATCAAGCGGCTGGTGGCGTACGCGTCGATCTCGCACTTCGGCTTCATCGTGATGGGCATCTTCGCGATGACCAGCCAGGGCCAGTCCGGCGCGACCCTCTACATGGTCAACCACGGCATCTCGACGGCCGCGCTGATGCTGGTCGCCGGGTTCCTGATCTCCCGGCGCGGCTCCCGGCTCATCGCGGACTACGGCGGCGTGCAGAAGGTCGCCCCGGTGCTGGCCGGCACCTTCCTGATCGGCGGTCTGGCGACGCTGTCGCTGCCCGGACTCGCGCCGTTCGTCAGCGAGTTCCTGGTGCTGGTCGGCACGTTCACCCGGTACCCGGTGATCGGGATCATCGCCACCCTCGGCATCGTCCTCGCCGCGCTGTACACGCTGGTGCTGTACCAGCGCACGATGACCGGCCCGGTGAAGCCGGAGATCTCGGCGATGCCCGACCTGAGGGTGCGGGAGGTGCTGGTGGTCGCGCCGCTGATCGTGCTGCTGGTCTTCCTGGGCGTCTATCCCAAGCCCCTGACGGACATCGTGAACCCGGCGGTCGAGCAGACCATGTCCGACGTACACCAGAAGGACCCCAAGCCCGCGGTGGAGGCGGTCAAGTGAGCGCAGCAGCCGTCCACAGCCTGTGGACAACGGCGGCCGATCCGATCTCCAAGATCGACGCGCCGAAGATCGAATACGGACAACTGTCGCCGACGCTGATCGTCTTCGGCGCCGCCATGATCGGGGTGCTCGTCGAGGCGTTCGTGCCGCGCCGCTCCCGCTACCACGCCCAGGTGTTCGTCTCCGCCGTCGCCCTGTGCGCCGCGTTCGCCGCGGTCGTCGCGCTCGCGGCGGGCGGATACGGCACCACCAAGGCGCACATCGCGGCCATGGGCGCCATCGCGGTGGACGGACCGGCCCTGTTCCTGGAGGGCACGATCCTGCTGGCCGCGCTGGTCGGCCTGTTCACCTTCGCAGAGCGGCGGCTCGACCCCGAGGCGCACGGCAACCGGGTCGACTCCTTCGCGGCGCAGGCCGCCTCCGTGCCCGGCGGTGAGGCTGAACAGGCGGCGGTGAAGGCCGGGTTCACCACCACCGAGGTGTTCCCGCTGCTGCTCTTCGCGGTCGCCGGCATGCTGGTCTTCCCCGCGGCCAACGACCTGCTGACGCTGTTCGTCGGTCTGGAGGTGCTCTCCCTCCCGCTGTACCTGCTGTGCGCGCTGGCCCGCCGCAAGCGGCTGATGTCGCAGGAGGCCGCGGTCAAGTACTTCCTGCTCGGCGCGTTCGCCTCGGCGTTCACCCTGTTCGGCATCGCCCTGCTTTACGGCTACGCGGGCTCGGTGTCCTACGCGCGCGTCGCGGCCGTCGTGGACGGCACGGTCAGCGGGGTCGACCCGGCGCTGGCGGACACCATGGGCAATGACGCGCTGCTGCTGATCGGCATGGCGCTGCTGGTGATGGGTCTGCTGTTCAAGGTGGGCGCGGTGCCGTTCCACATGTGGACCCCGGACGTGTACCAGGGCGCCCCGACCCCGGTCACCGGCTTCATGGCGGCCGCGACCAAGGTGGCCGCGTTCGGCGCGCTGCTGCGGCTGCTGTACGTGGTGCTGCCGGGGCTGCGCTGGGACTGGCGGCCGGTGATGTGGGGCGTGGCGATCGTCACCATGCTGGCCGGCGCGATCGTCGCCATCACCCAGACCGACATCAAGCGGCTGCTGGCGTACTCGTCCATCGCGCACGCGGGTTTCATCCTCGCCGGTGTGATCGCCACGTCGGAGGACGGTGTCTCGGCGGTCCTCTTCTACCTCGCCGGGTACTCCTTCGTGACGATCGGCGCCTTCGCCGTGGTCACCCTGGTCCGCGACGCGGGCGGTGAGGCGACCCACCTCTCCCAATGGGCCGGGCTCGGCCGCCGCTCGCCCCTGGTCGCCGCGGTCTTCGCCGTCTTCCTCCTCGCCTTCGCCGGCATCCCGCTGACCAGCGGTTTCTCGGGGAAGTTCGCGGTGTTCCGGGCGGCGGCGGAGGGTGGCGCGGCCCCGCTGGTGGTGGTCGGCGTGATCTCCTCGGCCATCGCCGCCTTCTTCTACATCCGCGTGATCGTCCTGATGTTCTTCAGCGACCCCAAGCCCGACGGCCCGACCGTCGCGGTCCCCTCCCCCCTGACGACGACCGCCATCGCGGTCGGCGTCGCGGTGACGGTGGTCCTGGGCGTGGCGCCGCAGTACTTCCTGGACCTGGCGGGGAGTGCGGGGGTGTTCGTCCGCTGATCCGACACGACGGCCCGGCACCCTTCGATTTCGGGGGCCGGGCCGTCGAGCGGGTGCGACAGGTGGCTATTCGGCCGGGTCCCGACGGGTCTTGATCCGGGTGAGGTCCAGGTCGATCGGGAACGGCGCCTCGACCTTCATCCGGTCTCGGAAGATCCCCACGCTGGTGTACGTACCGGTGGTCGGCTCCAGCTCGAAGGCGTGGATCACGGCGCGCCCCCGCTCGTTCTCGACACGCCAGAAGTGAGGGATCTTGGCGCGGGCGTACTTCATGGGCTTGGTCTCGCGGTCGCGGGAGGCGGATTCCTCGGACATGACCTCAATGGCCAGCAGGACCGCGCTCACAGGAAATCGCGTCTGCGTGAGGTCTTCCGCCGCGTCCGAGCGCACCACGACCACACCGGGTTCCGGCCTGTTCTGCTGGTCCAGATCGATGGTGAGTTCGCGGAAGATCTCGAAGTCGTCCGGTGCGACGGATTGAAGCTGCCATTTGAGGTAGTCGATGGCACGCTCATGAAAGATGGTCTGCGGACTCACGAAGACGAGGCTCCCGTCGATCAGCTCCGTGTGCGGAGGAAGACTCGGAAGCCGGTCCAGGTCGTCGGCGGTCCACCCGCCCTTCGGCGGGGTCGGCCAGGCGGGTGTGGACGCCTTCGGTGCGACGCTCATCAGTGCTCCCATGGGACGGAGTCTCGCCGGAGTATCCAGACTATCGATGGGAAACGGGCAGGTCTCCCGCGAACGTGTGAACTATGGCCGTGCTCCGGACAGAGCGTTCTGGCATATGCCCGGGGCATGCGCGTCCGAGAACCTGTGGACAACTGCGGGGTCTGTCCGTGGCGGCGCCTATGGTGGATGCGGTGGTCGAGGGACGGCGCACGGGGTACGGCGATGAGCGGGACAGGTGGATCAGCGAGATGACGACGGTGACCGAGGGACCGGGCGCGGACCGGAGTGAGGCGCTCGCCGCGCTGCACCGGGTGTTCGGGTATGACGCGTTCCGCGGCGAGCAGGAAGCGGTCATCGAGCATGTGGTGGCCGGCGGTGACGCGCTGGTGCTGATGCCGACCGGTGGCGGAAAGTCGCTGTGCTACCAGATCCCGGCGCTGGTCCGCCCCGGCACCGGCGTGGTGGTCTCGCCGCTGATCGCGCTGATGCAGGACCAGGTGGACGCGCTGCGCGCCCTCGGCGTCCGGGCGGGCTTCATCAACTCCACGCAGGGCTTCGACGAGCGGCGCACGGTGGAGGCCGAGTTCCTCGCCGGCGAGCTGGACCTGCTCTACCTGGCCCCGGAGCGGCTGCGGGTGGACGCCACGCTCGGTCTGCTCTCCCGGGGCAAGATCTCCGTCTTCGCCATCGACGAGGCGCACTGTGTCTCCCAGTGGGGCCACGACTTCCGCCCCGACTACCTCTCCCTCTCCCTGCTCGGCGAGCGCTGGCCCGACGTGCCGAGGATCGCGCTCACGGCCACGGCCACCCGTGCCACCCACGAGGAGATCACCCACCGGCTGAACCTCCCCGACGCCCGGCACTTCGTCGCCAGCTTCGACCGGCCCAACATCCAGTACCGCATCGTCCCCAAGGCCGACCCCAAGAAGCAGCTCCTCGCCTTCCTCCGCGAGGAGCACGCGGGCGACGCCGGCATCGTCTACTGCCTCTCCCGGAACTCGGTCGAGCGCACCGCCGAGTTCCTCAACGCAGGCGGCATCTCCGCCGTCCCGTACCACGCGGGTCTGGACGCGTCGGTGCGCGCCGAGCACCAGTCCCGGTTCCTGCGCGAGGACGGCCTGATCGTGGTCGCCACCATCGCCTTCGGCATGGGCATCGACAAGCCCGACGTCCGCTTCGTCGCCCACCTCGACCTGCCCAAGTCCATCGAGGGCTACTACCAGGAGACCGGCCGCGCGGGCCGCGACGGACTGCCCTCCACGGCCTGGATGGCGTACGGGCTGGGCGACGTCGTGCAGCAGCGCAAGCTGATCCAGTCCGGCGAGGGCGACGAGGCGTTCCGCCGCCGCGTCGGCGCCCACCTCGACGCGATGCTCGCCCTGTGCGAGACCGTCCGGTGCCGCCGGGGGCAGCTCCTCGCCTACTTCGGCCAGAACCCGGACGAGGCGGCCTGCGGCAACTGCGACACCTGCCTCACCCCGCCGGAGACCTGGGACGGCACGGTGGCCGCGCAGAAGGTGCTCTCCACCGTGGTCCGGCTCCAGCGCGAGCGCGGCCAGAAGTTCGGCACCGTGCAGATCGTGGACATCCTGCTGGGCAAGCGCACCGCGAAGGTGATCCAGTTCGACCATGACCAGCTGTCCGTATTCGGCATCGGCGAGGACCTGGCCGAGGGCGAATGGCGGGGCGTGGTGCGGCAGTTGCTCGCTCAGGGACTGCTGGCCGTCGAGGGGGAGTACGGCACGCTGGTGATCACCGAGGCGAGCGGTGCGGTGCTGCGGCGCGAGCGCGAGGTGCCGCTGCGCAAGGAGCCGAAGCGCCCGGCCGTCGCCCGTTCCGCCGGCCGGGGTGAGCGCAAGGGCAAGTCCGCGGCGGCCGAGCTGCCCGCCGAGCTGGCGCCCGTCTTCGAGGCGCTGCGCGCCTGGCGCGCGGAGCAGGCGAAGGAACAGGGCGTCCCGGCGTACGTCATCTTCCACGACGCCACCCTCCGCGAGATCGCCACCAGCGCGCCCACGTCGGTGGCGGAGCTGGGCGCGCTAAGCGGGGTCGGCGAGAAGAAGCTCGCCACCTACGGCGAGGGCGTGCTCGCGGTGCTGGCGGCCCGGTCGGCGCCGGCCGGCGCACCGGAGACCGCAGCACCCGAACCCGCCGCAGCACCCGAACCCGCCGCAGCACCCGCCTCTTCCCCGGCCTCCGCCGCTTCCTCCGACCACCACTGGCCCGAGGGTGAGGAGGAGCCGGACTGGTCCTGACCGGACGGGGCCTGCGCCAGTGCCTACACCAGTGCCGTCAGCCCCGGCGCGAAGGTGATCAGCAGCGGCAGCAACGGCACCAGCGCGGCCAGTGCGGTGGTCAGCGCCCGGTGTCCGCGCGGCAGCCGGGGCGGCGGCTCCAGCAGCCGGTCCACGCGCTCGCCCAGCAGCCGCCGGCTGGAGGCGCAGGACAGCACGCCCCGGTGCTGGTTCAGCTCGATCAGGGCCAGCGCGGTGGTGACATGGCCGCAGCGCCGGGAGGCGGTGTCGTCGGCGGCCAGCTCGACCAGCCGGTGCGTCTGGTCGCGGAAGTGCGCGAAGAGCGGGATGCGCGGAAAGCCCGTGGCGAGCGCGCTCGACAGATGCAGCAGCCAGTCGTGATGGGCGCGGGCGTGGCCCCGCTCATGGGTGAGGACCGCGTCCAGCTGATGCCCGGTGAGCCGGTGCAGCGCCCCCGTGGTCACGATCAGCCGGGCCGGATGGCCGGGCATCCACCAGGCGTCCGGGTACTCGTCCTCCAGCACCAGCAGCGGACCGCGCGCCGGGGGCAGCCCGGCGGGCAGGTCCGGCGCCCGCTCCCGCAGGCGTGCCCGCGCCACCCCGCGCCGCCGCCGGGCCTCGGTCAGCTCGCGGCCCAGCATCGCCGTGGTCCAGGCGGCGCCGGCGGCCAGCAGCAGGGTGAGGGCCGCGGCCCAGGCGGGCGCGGCCGAGAGGTCGTAGGCGGCGGTCACGGCGGGCGGGGCCGGGGCGAAGACATGGTCCCGGACAGTGTGGAAGACGGCCGCCGCGCCCAGGACCAGCGCGGTCAGGCAGCACAGCAGCACCGTGGCGACCAGGCACTGCCACACCCACAGCGCCAGCACCGGCTCCCGCTCCGGCCAGTCGGCGCGCGTCAGCGCCCGGGGCGCCGGTACGGCGGCCGTCAGGGCGAGGACGGTCAGCAGGAGCAGGCAGACGGTCATGCCGGGGCTCCGGTTCCTGGTCGGACGTGCCTGGTCGGAAGGGGGGGGGGTACGGTCCGCCGGGGCGGGGGTGCGTACCGCCTGGGTGCGTATGCCGCCAGTATGACGGCCCCGGCCCGGCCAGGACAGGTGTACGGCACCACGCGCACCCGCCGGCCTCCCCCCGCCCGCCCCCGCCTCAGCCGCTGACGATCCGCCCCTCGACCTCGCCGAGCCCGATCCGGCTCCCGTTCCTCCCCGGCGCCCAGGCCGTGAAGGTGACCACGTCGCCGTCCTCCAGGAACGCCCGCTTGCCATCGGGGAGTTCGAGGGGGTCGCGGCCGTTCCAGGTCAGCTCCAGCAGCGAGCCGCGCTGCCGCTCGGCCGGGCCGCTGACCGTGCCGGAGGCGTACAGGTCGCCGGTGCGCAGCGAGGCGCCGTTGACCGTGAGGTGGGCGAGCTGCTGGGCGCCGGTCCAGTACATGGTGGAGAAGGGCGGCTCGGTCACCACCTCGCCGTTGACCGCGACCGAGATCCGCAGGTCGTAGCCGCCGGGCTCGACGCCGGGGGCGGAGTCGTCGAGGTAGGGCAGCAGCGGGTGGGTGCGCTCGGGCGGGGTCGTCCGCGCGTCCTCCAGCGCGGCGAGCGGGGTGATCCACGCCGAGACCGAGGTGGCGAAGGACTTGCCGAGGAAGGGGCCGAGCGGGACGTACTCCCATGCCTGGAGGTCGCGGGCGGACCAGTCGTTGAGCAGGCAGAGCCCGAAGACGTGGTCCCGGAACCCGGTCAGCGGGACCGGGGTGCCCTGCGCGGAGGGCACGCCCACCACGAAGCCGACCTCCGCCTCGATGTCCAGCCGGACCGAGGGCCCGAAGACAGGTGCCGGGTCGGCTGGGCCCTTGCGCTGGCCGGAGGGGCGGACCACATCGGTGCCGGAGACCACGACCGTGCCCGCCCGGCCGTGGTAACCGATGGGGAGGTGCTTCCAGTTGGGGGTGAGCGGGTCGGGGGAGTCGGGGCGGAAGATCTGTCCGACGTTCCGGGCGTGGTGCTCGGAGGCGTAGAAGTCGACGTAGTCGGCGACCTCGAACGGCAGGTGCAGCGTGACCTTTGACAGCTCGTGGAAGTGGGGCTCGACGGCGGCCCGGTGCGCGGGCAGCGTGACCCAGTCGGTGAGTGCCGCGCGCACCTCGGACCAGACGGCGGGCCCGGCGGCCAGCAGCGGGTTGAGGACCGGCGCGGTGAGCAGGTCCGCGTGCGGGGAGCCCAGCGCGGTCGCTGCGGCGCCCGCGTCCAGGACATGGCCGCCGAGCCGTACGCCGACCCGGCGATCAGTGGTGCCGGACGGCGAGAACACGCCAAGGGGAAGGTTGTGCGGGCCGAAGGGGTCGCCCTCGGGAACGTCGAACGGGGGCACGGGGGGCATGGGGTGCTGCCTCACTCTCATCCGCGTCTGCCTGGGTTGATGATCCATAGCGTCGGGCCACACGTTACGGCCGGAAGGGGTGTCCTGGGCAGGGTTCGCGGGCCACTGCGCGGCCCTGTCTAAAGAGTTCGCAATGTCCGAAGAGTGCTTGTCGGAGGGAAGTGTTCCGGCTTAGCGTCCTTCGGGGGACACGGACGGGGTGGGTCCGGTCCAAAGGGGGGACACGTGGGGGGACCCGTGGCCGGCAGCCGCTTCGGCGTGCCGTTCGAGGCCGACCGTGAAGTGCCCGGCCTGATAGTCAAGTTCGGCGGCTATCCGCTGCACCACGGCGGAGTCGGCGCGATCCGCAGCCTCGGCCGGCTGGGCGTCCCGATGTACGCCATCACCGAGGACCCGTACACTCCGGCCGCCGCCTCCCGGTACCTGGAGCGGGCGTTCGTCTGGCCGACCACCGGTGCGGAGGAGCCGGGGCACCTGGTCGAGGGGCTGCGCAGGATCGGGCGCCGCATCGGCCGCCCGGCCGTCCTGATCCCGACCGACGAAGAGGCGGCCGTACTCATCGCCGAGCACCAGGACGAGCTGGCCGGCGCCTTCCTGTTCCCGCCGGTCGACCCGGCCCTGCCGAGGCGGCTCGCCAGCAAGCAGGGGCTGCACGAGCTGTGCCAGGAGCACGGCATCGCCACCCCGGCCACCGTCTTCCCGCGCTCGTACGCCGAGATCGCGGCGTTCGCGGAGACCGCGCTGTTCCCGGTGGTGGCCAAGAACCGGGAGGCGTTCGTGCGGCGCAGACGCCCCGCCGTGGGCGGCACCACCCGGATCGGCACCCGCGCCGGCCTGCTCGCCCTCGCCCGTGACTGGGGCGACGACCCCGGGGTGATCCTCCAGGAGTACCTGCCTAGGGAGGCCGCCGAGGACTGGATCGTGCACGCCTGCTTCGACGCGGACGCCGCCCCGCTCACCGTGTTCACCGGGGTCAAGGTCCGCTCCTGGCCGCCGCACGCGGGCATGACGGCCCACGCCTACGTCGTCGACAACCCCGAACTCGCCGACCTGGCGACCAGGTTCGTGAAACAGCTCGGCTTCGCCGGTGTCGTCGACCTCGACCTGCGCTTCGACCGCCGCGACGGCCAGTACAAGCTGCTGGACTTCAACCCCCGTACCGGCGCCCAGTTCCGGCTGTTCGAGAACGGGTCGGGCGTCGACGTCGTACGGGCCCTGCACCTGAACCTCACCGGGCGGGCCGTCCCGGAGGGTGAGCAGCGGGCCGGGCGGCGGTTCGTCGTGGAGAACATCGACCTGCCCGCCCTCCTCGCCTACCGCCGCAGCGGCTACACCACGCCGTCCGCCCCCGCGCGGGCCAGCGGGACCGAGCTGGCCTGGTTCGCGGGTGACGACCCGATGCCGTTCCTCACGATGCTCGCCCGCTTCGCCCGCCCCGGCGCGAAGCACCTGCACCAGCTCTGGCGGACCAACCGCCGCGGCGGCACCGCCCCGCACTCCACGAAGTAGGCAAGGCCACACACGTGGCGCACCGCGTCCTGGGAGGGACTTCGTGATCCGACCGGTTGCAGTCATCGGCGCCGGGCCGTACGGCCTGTCCACCGCCGCCCACCTGAAGGCACGCGGCATCCCGGTACGCGTCTTCGGCGACCCCATGGTCAGCTGGCGCGCCCACATGCCCGAGGGGATGCTGCTGAAATCCACGCCGGCCGCCTCCAGCCTCGACTGCCCCCAGCCCGGCCACACCCTCGCCGACTACTGCGACGCGGCGGGGGTGCGGCGCCTGGTCACCGACGAGGACATCATCCCGGCGGAGACCTTCATCGCCTACGGGGACTGGTTCCGGCAGCGGCTGGTGCCGGAGCTGGAGCAGGTCCGGGTGGTGTCCGTGGAGCGCGGGCGGCCCGGCGGGTTCGAGCTGAAGCTCGACTCCGGGGAGCAGTTCGCCGCCCGTGCCGTCGTGGTCGCCACCGGGCTGTCCGGCTTCGCGCACCTGCCCGCCGAACTGGCCGGCGCGGCGCTCGGCGGGCCCGCGCTGGTCTCGCACAGCTCCCAGCACCACGACCTGGGCCGGTTCGCGGGCAAGGAGCTGATCGTCGTCGGCGCCGGCCAGTCCGCGCTGGAGACGGCCGCCCTCGCCGCCGAGGCGGGCGCGACCGTACGGGTCGTCTCGCGGGGCCGGGGGAAGGTCGCCTTCGGCGCGCCGCCCTGGAAGCAGCCCAGGCTGCGGCCCGAGTCGCCGTTCGGCCGGGCCTGGTCGCTGTGGGCGCTCAGCTACCACGCCGGCCCCTACCGTTTCCTGCCCGAGGCCGTCCGGCACCAGCTGGTCCGCCGCGTCCTCGGCCCGCTCGGCGCCTGGTGGCTGCGCGACCGCTTCGAGGGCCATGTACAGGTGAAGGAGGTGGCGCGGGTGGTGTCCGCCGAGGCGGTGGACGGCGCGCCGGTGCTCACCGTGCGCACCCACACCGGCCGCACCGACCGGCTCACCGCCGACCACGTCGTCGCGGCCACCGGCTACCGGGTCGACCTGGCCGCGCTGGACTTCCTCGGCCCCGGCCTGCGCACCGGCCTCGCGGCCACCCGGGGCGCGCCCCGGCTCGGCCCCGGCTACGTCTCCTCGCTGCCCGGTCTGTACTTCACCGGGCTGCCCGCTGCCGCGTCGTACGGCCCGGTGATGCGCTTCGTGTGCGGCACCGAGTTCGCCTCGCCCCGGCTGGCGAAACACCTGGCCACGGCACATGGCGCAGGGAGCTGAGCTACGCGCCAACTACGGTGCGCGCGTGGTGAGTCGGGTGGAGCCATGATCCGTATTCTCTGACCATGCCCGGACCCTGCCCTCCCGCACCGCCCCCACCGCCGTCCCGTCCCTCGCTCATCGCCACCGACCTGGACGGGACGCTGCTGCGCGGCGACGACACGGTCTCCGCCCGGTCGCTCGCCGCGCTCGCGGGGACGGCACGCGCCGGAGCCCGGCACCTCGTGGTGACGGGCCGCCCCGCGCCCCGCGTACGGCCCCTGCTGGCCGCGCTCGGCGGCACGGGGCTCGCGGTGTGCGCACAGGGCGCGCAGGTCTACGACATCGTCGCCGGGACCCTGCTCTGGTCCGTCCAGCTGGACCGGGAGCTGGCGGAGACCGCGCTCGGCAAGATCGAGGCGGAGGTGGGCCAGGTGCACGCGGCCGCCGACCAGGACGGGGTGGACGGACTGACCCTGATCGAGCCCGGCTACCGGATGCCCCACCCCACCCTGCCCGCCGTACGGGTGGAGCGGCGCGAGCAGCTCTGGCGGGCGCCCATCAGCAAGGTGCTGCTGCGCCACGACCACCTGTCCGACGACGAACTGGCGGCCACGGCCCGCTCGGTCGTCGGCTCGCTGGCCACGGTCACCATGTCGGGTCCCGGCACGGTCGAGCTTCAGCCGTGCGGGATCACCAAGGCGACCGGTCTCGCGCTGGCCGCCGAACACCTGGGTTTCGGCCGGGCGGACGCCGTCGCCTTCGGGGACATGCCGAACGACATCCCGATGTTCCGGTGGGCGGCCCACGGTGTCGCGATGGCCGGCGCCCACCCGGAACTGAAGGCGGTGGCCGACGAGGTCACCCTCTCCAACGAGGAGGACGGGGTCGCCGTCGTCCTGGAGCGCCTGTTCGCCC
>NZ_JBHXLV010000079.1:0-26325 GCF_042721685.1 Streptomyces sp. NPDC058459
GGCCCATCGTCGTTTTCCGTCTCACTTTCCGTCTCAGTTCGTCTCTGAGTCCGTTCTTGGCAGCTCTCGAAGGGCGTCGCCTGCTGGCTGGGCGACCTTGCCGGGCTGGCGGAGGATCTTGATCAGCGGATCAGGAAGGCCATGGTGCGCCGGCCCGCATGGGACTTGGTGGACTTGTGCTCGCGCCGGGTCTGCTCCCGCTCGGGGCTGTGGCCGCCTTACGGCCGCACGGATCGGCAAGGCAGCTGTGCGCGCACATAGGGCACGGCCCCTTCTTCCGGGTACGGGCGCACCCCGCGTCGAGGTCGACGTCCTCCCAGTGCGGGCCGAGCGCCTCCCCTTCCGCAGCCCGAGCGCCTGGGCTGCGACCCACAGCGCGCCGGCTGGGAAAGTTCGGCGGCGAAGCTTCAGGGGGCGGTCGGGAGGGGGAAGTTCCCGCTGTGCTCACACAGGGATGACCGTGACACCCTGTTCCAGTCCCTTGAAGTCATCAGCGTTCCGCGTGAAGAGCGGGAGGCCCTGCGCGGCAGCGGTTGCGGCGATCATCAGGGCCATTCGGCGGGGACGGGGATCACGTTTCGCCTTGACGGTGAGTGCGACGAGCGTGCCGAACCTGCGAGCTGCCTCCCTGTCGAAGGGAACGGCCGCGAACTCCGCTTCGACATCCGCCAGGCGCTGCGCCCGCGTCATCATCTCCACCGGATCCGTCATCATCGCCACACCCTGAGCCAGTTCCGCCAGGACGATCGAGGAGACAGCGGCCTCCAGGGGCAGGGAACCGAGATCGATCATGGGCAGATCGATGATGACGCAGGTGTCCAGCATTCCGCGCGACGGCCTACCGGTCACGTGCGCTCCCACGGATCGTCATCGTCGCCGAGGCGGTCTTCGGTGCCGAAGAAATCGTCAGCCTCTGCTCGCATACGGGCCGCGTCGATGGATGGCGCACGGAGCCACTTCCGCTGAAGTTCCTCCACCGGGACGAAGCGGCGTCTGACACCGAGCGGACGAACCTCAGCGATCTCGGTGCCGTTGCGAGTGATGTGGTAGGTCTCGCCCGCTTCGACATCGTCCAGCACGGCCTTGGACCGCGCGGCGAGTTCTCGCTGGGTGATGGTCTTCATGGAGTCAGCGTATCGCAGTGCAATGCATTGCGATACGCCATCGTTCGGGGCATCTTGTACGACCGCCGAGGCGTCGCCCCAGCGGCGGTGGGCGTCATGGCCGCAGCCCCATCCGCGCCGTCCCGGTTCCGGCGTGAGAGCGACCGCGTCCACATCACCGAACGGCTGCGGGAGATGGCCACGGTGCGCACGATCGCCGCCGAACTCGGCCGCGGTCCGTCCACCATCAGCCGCGAGACACGGCGCAACCGCATCCGGGCATCGGCGCCTACCGGCCGCACGCGGCTCGGGCCCGCGCGGGCGCCCGCCGTACGCGCCCCAAGCCCCGGAAGACCAACGAAACCCCGGAACTGCGGAACGCGGAAGACGGAACGCGGAACACGGTCCAGGACTTGCTGGACGAGAAGTGGAGTCCGGAGCAGATATGCCAGGCTCTGCGGGCAGCGTTCCCCGACCGGCCGTAGACGCACGTGGTCTACGAGACCGTGTACCAGGCGCTCTACGTCCAGGGCCCGGAGGCAGCCGCGTCAAGGAGTCGGTGTCCCCCTGCTGGACGACGCCACCGAACAGCCCGGCCGGCCACAGCACCCACCACACGTCGACCACGGCCGGCAGCCGCCGCTCCGGCGCGCTCGCCCGGTAGGCGTCGGCCATGATGCCGCGCGGGAACCAGAGGTTCACCACCGGCACCACCCAGCCCAGGTACACCCGGATCCCCGGTGGTACGTGTTCTCCAGGGAGGTGAGCGGGCGGTGCACCCTGGCCCGGGAGCCCGGAGGCGGGCTCGCCCGCGCGGTACAGCCGTATCTCCCACACCGCCCGTGCCAGCCAGCCGGCGCCGGTCAGCAGCAGGGCCCCGGCGGCCGGGAGAGGGTGTCCGAGGCCCTCGGGCCGGCGGGCGCGGCAGGGGTCTCAAGAACGTCGTCCATGGTCACGGGAGTCATCCTCGCCGGGCCAAGTGATCTGACTCCAGCGGTGGTTGCGCCCATGAAGGCCGAGAAGAGGCCGGTGTCGCGCGGGAGAGGGTCGCGGCACCGGCCCGTCGTCGGGTACGGCGGTCAGAGCGCCGTACGGCGCTCCGGCGTCCAGGTCGCCAGCGCCCAGATGACGAAGAAGTCGATGGCGATCAGGATCAGCGACCAGATGGGGGCGTACGGCAGGAACAGGAACTGCAGGATCAGACCCAGCGAGGTGATCACGATGCCGACCACCCGCGCCCAGGCCGCTCCCATCAGCACCCCGGCCCCGGTCGCCACCACGATCACGCCGGCCACCAGCAGGATCCAGCCCCAGCCGGTCAGGTTGATCTTGTAGACGTACGCGTTGATGCGGGCGTACACGTCGTCCGCGGCGATCGCCGAGATGCCCTGGAAGATGTGGAGGATGCCGTTCACCAGCATCAGCACACCCGCGAAGACCGCGCCTCCCTCGGCCAGCCCGCTGTGCTGGGGCCGCACCGACTGCGTCTGCTGGGTCATGGCCGTTACCTCCGACGTCTCGTCCCCCGTGGACCCCGGACGGGGTCGTAGGTACGACGATCCGGTGCGCGGCACCCGGCGACCACGGGGGCTAGGCCGTACGGGTGACACACCCGCGCGGCCCAGGGCGTCTCACGCCATCCAGAAGAAGACCGCCGTCATCCGCTTCTCCGCCAGCGTGCGGCCGGTGTAGGCGGTCGCGCTGTGCACCAGGTTGGCGTTGTACAGCAGCAGCCGGCCCGCCCGGTGCGGGACGCGGACGTCCTCCTCGAAGGCGTCGGCGGCGACGAAGCGGGTGCCGAGGGCGTCGACGAGGTTGTTGTGGGGGGCCTGGACGACATTGCCGCCGAGCCGCCCACCGGGGAGGGACTGGCGGTAGAAGCTCGTGCCGCAGGACTTCGGCACCGCCGGGTTGAGGTAGAGCACGGCCGCGTAACGGCACAGCGCGCGGGAGTCGGTGTGCGGGCGGGGTTCGCTCTCGCCCGCACCGACGACCTGCACGCAGTTGTGGTTGAGGGTGCCGCCGCCGGGCGCCCGCTGCACCCACAGCTCCTTCGCACCGGTCGCCTTCCGCACCAGCCGCTCCACGCGGGCCAGCTCATCCGGTTCGAGACCGGGGATCGCGCGCAGTCCGGGCCAGGTCTGGGACGTGTACGGGTACCCCTTGACCCAGTCCTCCTTGGCGAGACACCGCTCACGCACGGCGCCGATGTCGGGCAGGGCGTCGTCCAGGACCCAGTAGTCACGGCCCTCGGTGGGCTTGCGGTAAGGGAGCACGGGCAGGGCCGCGGACGGTCTCGGCTGTGGGGGCATGGGGCGAAATCTAGGCCGGTGACCTGGATCACTTCGCCCGAGGAAGGGTCAATGTATGGCCAACGTCCGCTCATACACTGGTTGTTCACGGGTCAAGAACACCTGTGGGACACACCCCGGCAGAACCGGCGCGGAATCTTTGCGGCGGACATCGAGACGAACCGGCTCCGCGTCCGTACTGCTGTGTGTCTGAACCGCCTGTCGGCGGAACCACGACCGGGCAGGAGGAACAGTGCGCTTTTCGCGGAACGCGACGGGAACTCTCTTCGTGGGCGGTGCCATGGCACTGACCCTTGCGGCGCTGGCCTACCCGAGCATGCTCGGGCTGGACACCGTCTCCACCGCACAGACCCGCATCATCGCCAACACCCAGTGGGGCCCGCTCACCGAGCAGGACCGGGACTTCGTGGTGAAGGTGCGCGCGGCCGGGCTGTGGGAGTACCCGCTCGGGCAGATCGGGGTCCAGAAGGGCTCCTCCCCGGCGGTCAAGGAGGCGAGCAAGCACCTGATCGACGGGCACGCGGCGCTGGACGCCTCCTGCCGCAAGATCGGGCCCATGCTGAACATCACGATCCCCAACGTGGCGAGCCCCCAGCAGGAGGGGTTCGTGACCCAGCTGAAGGGCGAGACCGGCAAGGCATTCGACACCGACTTCGCCAACATCCTGCGGATGACGCACGGTTCGATCTTCAACGCCATCGCGAAGATCCGGTCCACCACGAAGAACTCGCTGATCCGCTCGCTGGCCGACCAGGCCAACGACACCGTGCTCGACCACATGACGGTGATGGAGAGGACCGGCCTGGTCGACTTCGACCAGACCATCTTCAACCAGACCACCCCGCCGAAGCTGCCCACGGACAACCTGACGCCGCCCGCGCCGGACCCCGGTCAGCCGCAGGTCGTGCTCACCCCGCCGCCGAACGCCACCTCGACCCCGCTGTTCGTCCCCGGCGTCTCGGGCTCCAACAGCACCCGTGAGGACTCCACCCCCGCCCAGCCGGGCCCCACCCCGACGGTCGGCTAGCCGAGCCAGACCGTGGTGTCCGGCGGGAGTACGTCCGGCTCGGCCAACGGCACGCTGGACAGCAGGAGTTCACCCGCCGGGCGGGCGACCGGCTCGCCGGTGAGGTTGGTCAGGCAGCGCCAGCCGGGGGCGCGGCTGAAGTCCAGGACGCCGGGCGGTGTGCCGGGCGTCCAGGCCAGCGCCTCCCCCTGGAGCAGCTTGCGGCGCAGCCGCAGCGCGGTGCGGTACAGCTCCAGGGTGGAGCCCTCGGTGCCCGACTGCGCCTCGACGGCGTACCGGGCGAAGGACTCCGGCTGCGGCAGCCAGGCCGGTCCCGGCCCGAAGCCGTACGAGGGTCCGCCGGCCGTCCACGGCAGGGGTACCCGGCTGCCGTCCCGGCCCTTGCGGGTGTGCCCCGACTGCTCCCAGACCGGGTCGCGCAGCGCCTCGGGGGGCAGGTCGGCGACCTCGGGCAGGCCCAGTTCCTCGCCCTGGTAGAGGTAGGCCGAGCCGGGCAGCGCCAGCATCAGCAGGGTGGCGGCGCGGGCCCGGCGCAGTCCCGCCCCGGGGTCGGTCGCGGGCTCGGTGCCGCCCGAGCGCAGCCAGGCGTCCAGGTCGGTGCCGGGAGGCAGGACCAGCCGGGACGCGTGCCGGACCACGTCGTGGTTGGACAGCACCCAGGTGGCCGAGGCGCCCACGGTGTGCGCCTCCGCGAGGGCGGCGGTGATGGCACGGCGGAGTCCGTCCGCGTCCCAGCCGGTCTCCAGATAGCCGAAGTCGAACGCCTGGCCGAGTTCGTCCGGGCGGGCGTACAGCGCGCGCCGGGTGTCCGGGACCCAGGCTTCGGCGACGGCGGCGCGAGGCGGGTCGTAGGTGTCCAGGAGGGTGCGCCAGTCGCGGAAGATCTCGTGGACCTCGTCCCGGTCCCAGTAGGGGTGGCTGCCGGGAGCGATCAGCGGCAGGGCCTCCTCGCCGGTCGCGCCGATCCCCCCGACGTCCCGTAGGGGTTCACCCAGGTCCTTGGCCAGGCCGTGGGCGACGTCCACGCGGAAGCCGTCCACGCCACGGTCGGACCAGAAGCGCAGGGTGGTGCGGAAGTCCGCGCGGACCTCGGGGTGCGACCAGTCGAGGTCGGGCTGCTCGGGGGCGAACAGATGCAGGTACCAGTCGCCGTCCGGGACGCGTCGCCAGGCGCTGCCGCCGAACACGGAACTCCAGTCGGTGGGCGGGAGTTCGCCGTACCGGCCGCGGCCGGGGCGGAAGACGTAGCGGGCGCGGGCCGCCGAGCCGGGCGCGGAGAGCAGGGCCTCCTGGAACCAGGGGTGGCGGTGCGAGGTGTGGTTGGGGACGAGGTCCACGACGACCTTCAGGCCCAGCCGGTGTGCCTGAGCCACCAGCGCGTCGAAGTCGTCCAGGGTGCCCAGGCGCGGGTCGACGCCCCGGTGGTCGGCGACGTCGTAGCCGCCGTCGGCCAGTTCCGAGGGGTAGAAGGGGCTCAGCCAGAGGGCGTCGGCGCCGAGCGTGGCCAGGTGGTCGAGGCGGGCGGTGACGCCCGCGAGGTCGCCCACGCCGTCACCGTCGGCGTCCGCGAAGCTGCGGGGATAGACCTGGTAGACGACGGCCTGCCGCCACCAGTCGGGGTTCCTGGACGAGAGATCCGCCATGCGGGCTCCGTTCGTACGGTTCGTGCGGTTCACCCGGGGTGTCGACAGAAAGCTGTCCAGGCAGCCCGGTGGGGGAAACCTGGGTGCCTCACCCGAACGGCCCGGAGCGCTGGTGTGCGGTGATCGCGGGTGGTGCCGTAGGGGGTGTCTCGTCGGTGTCTCGGCGGTGTCTCGTCGCTCGGCGCGAGCCCGGCCCGCTCGACGAGACACCCCCACGAGCAGGCAGCGGCCGGAACGACCAGGAGGCACCCCCGATGACCGGAGGCATACGTACCCGCGGCGCCCGTGTCCTCCTGCCGCTGGGCGGGCTGCTCGCACTGAGCGGCTGCGCGACCCTCGGTCTGGAGCATCCGGCGACCGCGACCTACCCGCTGCCGACGGTCGAGAAGCCTCCCGCCACCTCCAAGGCGGCACCCAACGGCACCTCGGCGCTCACCGACGCGCAAGCCGAGGCCGCGCTCGTCACCGAGTCCGACCTCGGCTCCCCCTGGGCCGCGACCCAGGGCACCGCGACCTGGCGGGACGGCATGCTGAAGGCGAGGTCCGAGGTGGCGGAGTGCCAGCGGCTGCTGGACGCCCTCTACTCCGACCAGGTGCTGGGCGCCCCCGCCCGCGTGGCCGTCACCCTGGACGACCCCGAGTCCGGGGCCCAGCTGCGCTACCAGGTCGGCGCGCGCCGGCCCGCCGACGTGGACGCCGCCCTGAAGTGGCTGAGCGAGATGCCGGCCAAGTGCGCACGGTTCACGGCGACGACCCAGACGGGGCTGAGCGAGGACGTCCAGGTCTCCGGCCTCACCGTTCCTGAGGTCGGCGACAAGCGCCAGGGCCTGCGCCTCACCCTCACCGCCACCGACCCGCAGGACCCCGACGCCGCGGAGCAGGTCCTCACCCTGGAGCTGGCAGCCGTCCGCGTGGGCGAGGACGCCTTCGCCCTCGCCAACGGCGGCCCGGGAGACGTACCCAACGACGCGACCCAGGCGGCGGTCCAGATCGGCGCGCTACGGCTGGCGGACGTACGGCGGCAGGGGCGGGCGCAGGTGTAGGGGGGCGGGCGAACTGCGGTCCTGGCACGGCGGACTGGGCGGACGGCGGGGCGGGCTGAGTCCGTCCCGCGTCTCCGCGTCTCCCCAACTCCCCTGGCGCCCATCGTCGTTCGGGTTCGGTGGCTTCAGGTTGAACGGCGGCCCACGTCCGGACACCGCCCCGGAACCGGGCGCCCGGCACTGAGAACTCCCCCAAGCCGCAACAACCCAGTCACGTAAGGGAGTTTCCAGAAAAAGCGGGAGGGAAAAGTGCGCCCGCCAGGCCGACAATCATCCTGGAACCGGGGCAGAAGAGTGGTTGTACGGGAGTGGAATATCTCACCGTCAACAGTTGACAGCGGACCACGCCATTAGGGTGAGCGCGATCCGGCCAGGCCCACGCCTCAAGCGCACCGCCCGGCCGCTGAACGGGGATCTCTTTGCGGTGGCCGGGGTCGGGGCCAGGGGCGGAAGGCACGGGGGATGACGGGTAGCAGCCTGCGCGTGAAGGACACCGGGATACCGGACGCCGAGACCGGGACCGGGACGGTGCGCCCGCCCAGGAGACGGGCGACGCGCGTACTGCGCTGGGCCGCGCTCGCCGTGGCCCTGCTGCTGCTCGGCACCGCCACCGCCGGCTACCTCTACTACCGGCACCTCAACGGCAACCTCGCGCGGGCCCCGCTCGACCTCGGCGACAGCCCGCGCCCCTCGGCCACCCCGGACGCGGCGGGCCGTACCCCGCTGAACATCCTGCTGATCGGCTCGGACAGCCGGAACACCGCCGACGACCTCGAACTCGGCGGATCGAAGAGCGATGCGGGACGCCCGCCGCTGGCCGACGTGCAGATGCTGCTGCACGTGTCGGCGGACCGCAGCGACATGTCGGTGATCAGCCTCCCCCGCGACACGATGATCCCCATCCCGAAGTGCACCGACCCCGACACCAAGAAGGTGTACCCGGCGCTGAGCCTGGCGATGGCGAACGAGTCGCTGGGCCGGGGCGGCCCCGGCTGCACGGTCGCCACCTGGATGCGGCTCACCGGCATCCCCGTCGACCACTTCATGATGGTCGACTTCTCCGGGGTGGTCGCCATGGCCGACGCCATCGGCGGCGTCCCGGTCTGCGTGAAGCAGAACGTCTGGTCCCACACCGCGAGCGGCCACGGCTCCGGCCTCAGACTGAGGGCGGGCACCCACCCGGTCAAGGGCAAGCAGGCCCTGCAGTGGCTGCGCACCCGCTACGGCTTCGAGGACGGCTCCGACGTCGGCCGCACCCACGCCCAGCACATGTACATGAACTCGATGGTCCGCCAGCTGCGCGCCGACGCCACCCTGGGCAACCCCGCAGAGATGCGCCGGCTCGCGGAGGCGGCGACGAGCGCGCTCACCGTCGACGACGGGCTCGGCACGGTGAAGAAGCTGTACGACCTGTCGATGGAGCTGCAGGAGGTGCCCACCGAGCGGATCACCATGACCACGCTGCCCACCACCCCCTGGACCCAGGACATCAACCGCCTGGTGCCCGCCGACGACGCCGACAAGCTGGTCTCGATGGTCCGCGACGACGTCCCGCTGGACGGCCGCGCCACCGGGAAGCCGAAGCCGGGGACGACCGAACCGGCCGCGCCCGCCGCCGACATCACGGTACGGGTCAAGCGCGGCACCGGCGCGGGCCTGGAGACCCCCGCGCCCGACCGCGCCGGAGCCGTGGTCAGCAGCCTGCGCGGCCACGGCTTCACCCGGACCGTCGCCGACAAGTCGGTCACCACCGAGCCCGGCACCTCCGTCCTCTACTCCGGGACCACCCTGCGGGGCGACGCCCTCGCGGTGGCCGAGGCGCTGGGCATCCCCGCCGCGCGGGTCCGCGCGGTGGACGGCGCCCGGGACGTGACCCTCGTCGTGGGCGCCGACTGGCCCTCCGGCGACCGGTTCCCCGAGCCGCGCAAGCGCGAGGTCCCCAAGTCGGCGGCCGTCCTCAGCGGCGCCAAGACGGACGCCTGCATGCAGGTCCAGGAGGGCTACACCTGGTGAACACGGGGTCCACGGCCCCGGGACTCCGCGTCGCGCAACTCACCCGGGCGGGGCCAGCCGCTCCAGCCGGGCCCGTACGTCGCTCAGGGCGCCCTCCCGGCGTCCCGGTACGCGCAGCCTCAACTCCACGAGCCGGACGCCCAGTTGACGGGCCCGCTCCGGGTCCTCGATGCGGCCCCACTGGTGGTGGGCGCGGTCGGCGGCGGACTCCACGGCGGGGGCGTCAGGGGAGTGGCCCGAGGCGAGGCGGAAGCCGGCCACGCCCAGCCAGGCACGGCAGCTGCGCACCGGGTCGCCGGCGAACATCGCCAGGTCGGCCCGTACCTCCGCCCAGTGCAGGGCGGCCTCGGAGGCGGGACCGTGCTCGCGTACCGCCGCCTCCTGGTGGCGGGCGGCCAGCCGGTCGGCCTCGGCGTGCCGCCCGGCCCGCACGGCGGCGCTCAGCGCGGCGTGCGGGTCACCGGCGGCGGACGCGGTGAGCACCAGGTTCGACGGCAGCTCGCCCGCGATCCGGTCCAGCGCCCGCTGGTGCAGTTCGGCGAGCGGCGGCCGCTGCCCGCCCCGCAGCAGCACCGCCAGCGCCTGCATGTACGTCGGCTCGGCGACCCTGCGCCGGCCCGGTGGCGGCGCGATCCGGCCGTGCACGACGGCAGCATGGCCCGAGTCCAGCGGCCGTTCGGCCAGGTCCGTCCAGGTCTCGGCGTCCGCGTGCAGGTCCAGCAGCAACCGGGTGGTCCCGGCCGGGCGCAGCCGCAGTTCGTCCCTGAGCCAGTGCCAGGGCAGCGCGGTGTAGCGGGCGGTGGCCGGGGTGGTGCGGGCCAGCGCCAGATGGGGCAGCCGCTGGCGCCGGTCCAGCAGCAGCTGCCCGGCGACGTACACCGTCAGCGGGCCCGACGCGGCGGCCGCCGCGCGCAGCCGGGTCAGCACGCCCTGCGGGTCGAGGGGGTCGGCGAGTTCGACCACGTGCGCGGTGTCGGTGCCCGCCAGTGCGGACGGTGCGACGGCACCCAGCACGGGCAGCACGGACGCCGCGTCCACCAGGCGGCCGCGGCCGAGCGGCGCGGCCGCGAGCAGCAGCACGGTTCCGGGCATCGCGCCTCCCCCTGTGGTTCGCCGCGGACAGGTTCGCCGGGCAGGTCAGCACCGTAACTCCGGGGACGGCCGTACGGGGCTCAGGACGGCGAAGGTCGCCCGGTCGTGGAGGGGGACGCGGGCGCGGGGCCGGACTCCGGTCCGGGCAGCCGGCGGACCGCGAAGACGGTGGTGTCGTCGCCGAGCCGGCCATGGGTGTGCCGCAGCACCCCCTCGCGGACCAGGCGCACCAGCCGCCGGGGCGCGGCCCGCGCGGGGTCGGCGGCCACCGCGCGCGCCACGTCGCCGCGCAGCGGGTAGTACGCGTCGTCGCGGCCACGGGCCTCGGTCACGCCGTCCGTCACCATCAGCAGCGTCTCGTCCGGCTCCAGCAGTTCCCGGCAGGCGGGCGGCCCCACCTCCCCGCCGGACTGCACCTCCCCGCCGGGTGCCGCCTCCCCCGCGAGGTCGCCGAAGCCGATCGGGAGCCGCTCACCGCCGGGCAGCGGGCGCACCCCGCGCGGGCCGACGGCGAGCGGCGGATCATGGCCGAAATTGATCACCTCCACGACGTCCCGGGCATCGTCGGGGAAGCCGAGCAGCAACGCGGTCGCGAACCGGTCGCCGTCGTACCGGCCGAGCGCGGCCGTGTGCCCGCGATGCCGGGACATCCGTACCTCGAGACGGTCGGCGACGGTCGTCAGTTCGGGCTCGTGGTAGGCCGCCTCCCGGAAGCTGCCGAGGAGCGCGGCCGCCGTCTCCACCGCGCCGAGCCCCTTGCCCTGCACGTCCCCCACCAGCACCCGGGTGCCGTGCGGGCCGGGCTGGATGTCGTAGAAGTCGCCGCCCACCCGCGCGTCCACGTCGGCGGCCAGATACACGCCCGCGTGCTCCAGCCCGGCCCAGTTCGGCGGCAGCGGGCGCAGCACCGTACGGCGGGTGGTCTCGGCGATGTCCCGCATGTGCAGGTCCTGCCGCTGCCGGCGCACCCGCACCGCGGAGGCGATCACCGCGAGCGCGCCGCCGAGCGCGACCAGCACGAAGTCGGCGGTGCCCGCCCGGTACCGCTCGGGGAAGGCGGTGTCCACGGCGAGGTAGGTGACCAGGGACAGCAGCGCGAACGCGATGGTCGCGCCGACCCCGCAGACGGCGGCGGCGATGCTCGGCACCAGGATGATCCAGGAGACGACCCGGAACCGCTCCCCGGTCCGGAGGTCCACCGTCACGATGGCCGCAAGCAGCATCAGCGGCACCAGCCAGGCCGCGCCCCGGCCGAAGGTCCCGCGCCGCTCGCTCCGGCGCCGGTACTCCATCTCGGTCACGAGCCCCATCTCCGTCCCGGGACCGCGCGGAGGTCACGGCGGGCCGCCGTCCTCGGAAACCTCAGGGGACCACGGACCGGTCGCTGCCGCATCCGGGCCCCGTCACCCACCCGGCCGAGTTGCCGGTCCGTCGCCGCAGGTGTGCCCTGGAAGGCGGGCTCCGCGACACGCGTGGCCCGGACGAGAAGACCAGAGGACGAGAAGACCAGAGGACGAGAAGAGAGGAGCGCTCTCATGGCTCACGCGGCACCCGCGCCCGGCGCGCTGCCCCGAGGCGGCCGAACGGACGCCCCGGCCACGGCCGGCCTGCCCCCCGACATCTTCGACGCCCGCACCCATCGCACGGCCAGGGTCGTGGTGCCGGTGCTGCTGGCGCTGGTGTACGGCTACTGGGCGGCCGCCAACCGGCGCGGCGGCGGTCCCGTCACCGGCTGGAACCTGCTGTTCGGGCTGTTCGCCGCCATGGTGTTCGCGGTCGTGCTCTTCGCCGTGCTGACGGTGGCGCCCCGGCTGCGCCGCGAACTGCACGCGCTGCTGTGGGCGGTGTTCGTCGGCGCCTCCTTCGGCTTCCTCTACAACCAGGCGGGCGCCTCCCTGGTCCGCTCGGTGGGCATACCCCTGCTGGTGGCGGCGGTGACGTTCATCGTCTTCTTCTACCGCTTCTACACCCGCGAGGACGGCGTCGGACACCGCGTCCGCTGACGGCCGCCCGTCCCCCGAACGCACCCCCACCGCTCGCGCCACGCGGCCTCCGGGACTTGCCTGGAAGCGTGCACCCCCGCCTCAGGAGTGCCCTGTCGGCCGCGCTGATCGTCCTGTCCTGCCTCCTGGTGCCCCTCGGCGCGCCGGCGGCCTGGGCGGCGTACACGCTCACCGACACGGGCCGGTACGTCTCCACGATGGCACCGCTCGCCGCCGACCCGGCCGTGCGGGACGCCGTCGCGGACACCGTCGGCGACGGCATCCTGCGCGAGGTGGGCCAGCGGGCGGACATGGCACCGGTGCACGGCTCGGTGGGTCCCTTCGTCCGGGACGCGGTGCGCTCCTTCACCCGTACCCGCGCCTTCCGGCTCGCCTGGGACGCCGGCAACCGGGTCACCCACGACGCGGTGCTGCGCGCGCTGCGCGAGGACGCCCCGGCGGGCGGCGTCCCCCGCGCGGTCACCGTCGACCTGGCCCCGGTCACGGCCCAGGTCAAGGCGCGGCTCGCCGAGGACCACGTACCGCTCGCCGCCCGCATCCCGGTCCGCCACACCGAGGTGCCGGTGCTCCCGGCGGGTGAGCTGACCCGGTACCGCAAGGGATTCCGCATGCTCGAAGTCGCCGGTCTGTGGCTGCCGGTGGCAGCCGTCGTGTTCGCCGCCGCCGGGATCGCGCTGGCCGTGCGCCGCCGCCGTGCCGTCGTCGCCACCGCGCTGGGCACCGCGCTCGGCGGCGCCCTGCTCGGCCTCGCCCTCGTCGCGGGCCGCGCGCTCACCCTGGCCGACCTGCCGGCCGACGTGCCGCACCCGGTCGCGGGCGCGGTCTACGACGCCCTCACCTCCGGCCTGCGCACCGTCTCCTGGCTCCTCCTCGCCCTCGGCCTCACGGTGGCCCTCACCGCCTGGCTCACCCGCCGCCGCTCGGCCCGCCGCAGGGGGACGGGCGGGGCGAAGTCGGCCGGCTCACCGCCCAGGACCCGGGCGCGGGCCTGAGGGGCGGCCAACCGTCCGACCGTGCGGGCCGGTTGAGGGCGAGCACCCCCGGACCGGACATAATGGGCGTATGCTCCGAGAGTTCCCCATCGGCCTCACCCCGCCCGACTGGCTGGTCAGGAACCTCCGCCCGCAGCCCGCCCCCGTCAACTGGGCCGCCGTCACCCGCGCCGCCGTCGCGATGGCACTGCCCCTCGCGATCGGGCTCGCGGCCGGGCGGCCCGCACTCGGCGCGCTCGCCTCCATGGGCGCCCTGAACGGCGTCATCGGCGACACCGCCGACGCCTACCGGATGCGCGTCATCACCATCGCCGTCCCCCAGCTCACCGGCGCCGTCGGCGTCATCCTCGGCCAGCTCGCCTTCGGCCGGGGCTGGTACGCCGTCGCCGTGGTCACCGGGGTCGCGCTGGTCTCCGGGATGATCTCGACCATCGGCGCGGTGGCCTCCGTGTCGGGACTGCTGCTCCTGCTCAACTGCGTGGTCGGAGCCGGGCTTCCGCTGCCCCGCCCCTGGTGGCTGGCGCCGGTGCTGATGACCGGGGGCGGCCTGCTGGTACTGGCCCTCGCCCTGCTGGCGTGGCCGCTGCGGGCCGGGGTGCCGGAGCGGGCGTCGGTGGCGGACGCCTACCGCCGGGTCGCCGACCTCCTGGGCGCCTGCTGCGACGACGACCACTACATCGGCGCACGCTTCGACGTCACCCGCGCACTGAACCAGGCGTACGACCTGATTCTGGGCCACCGCGCCCGGCACCACGGCCGCAGCGAGGAACTCACCCGGATGCTGGCCCAGTTGAACGCCGTCACCCCACTCGTCGAGGCCGCCCCCGCCGTCCATCTCACCGGCCGCCCGCTGCCCCCGCAGATCCACGACGCGGTACGCGAACTGGCCCGCGCGGTCGAGACCGGCGACACGGCCGGCCTGCGCCTGCCCGGCCTCCCCCTCCCCCTCCCCCTCCCCCTCCCCCGCAACGAGACCGAACGCGCCGTCGACCACGCCCTGCGGCACCTCGCCGACGTGGTCACCTCCCCGTCGGTGGACCCGCGCGGCATCGACGAAAGCGACGTCGCCCTCCACGTACGCACCGCACGCGCCGCCCGGAACGCGGCGCTGTCCGCGAACTCCTGGCGCTACGGACTCCGCCTCGCCGTCTGCATCGGCATCGCGCAGGCCCTCGTCTCCCTGGTCCCGGTCCCCCGGTCCTACTGGGTCGCGCTGACCATCACCTTCGTCCTCAAACCCGACTTCGGCTCGGTCTTCTCCCGCGCCCTGCTGCGCGCGCTGGGCACGGTGGCGGGGCTGGCGGTCGCCGCGGCGGTGCTGGCGGAGGTGCCGCTCGGCTGGTGGGACGTCCCGGTGATGATGCTGCTCGCCCCGCTCGTCCCGGCGCTCACCCCGCGCGGCTACGGCTTCCAGACCGCCGCGATCACTCCGGTCATCCTCCTGCTCTCCGACATCCTCAACCACCTGGGCACCGGCCTGCTGCTGCCCCGGCTGCTGGACTCCCTGATGGGCTGCGGAATCGCCCTGGTCGCGGGGTACCTGCTCTGGCCGGAGAGCTGGCACACCCGGGTCGGCGACCGGCTGGCGGACGCGGTGGAGGACACGGCGGCGTACGTGGCGACGGCGTTCGGCACGGACGCCGACCCCGACCCGGACCCCGCCCACCGCGCCCGGCTGCGGCGCCGCCTCTACCGCGATCTGTCCACCATCCGGACGGAATTCCAGCGCGCTCTGACCGAACCACCGCCCACCGGACGCCTCGCCACGGCATGGTGGCCGCTGGTGGTCGCCGTGGAACGGATCGTCGACGCGACGACCGCGGCCCGCGTCCGCGTCCACCACGGCGCACCGCCTCCGACCCCGGCGGAAGTGCACCAAGTGGTACGCCAACTCGGTGAACTGGCGGAAGGCGTCCGCGAGGCCGACATCCTCACCGCCTTCCCCACCCACCTCACCGGCCCGGCGGACAGCGTGCTGGAACCGGTACGACAGGAAGTGGCGGCCGCGAGAGCCATCGCCACACCACACTGACGGCCCGCTAACCTAACGTGGCCGTCCTGGCCAGGGATCTACGGCGACAACTTACGCGAAGGGGTGCGCATATGGGCATTCTCAGTCTCCTGCGGAACGCGTTCGGCCGAGGACGCAAAGAGCGTCCCGCCGAGCCGGAGAGTGCGGACCACCTCCCGACCCCCCGCCAGGAACACGACCTGGTGACAGACGCGTTCGACACCCCTCGCGTCCCCGCCCAGGGGTCCCCCGAGCGGCAAGCCGCAACCACCGCCACACCGCGGACGGATACCCCGAACACAGAGACCACACCCACACCGGAGCCCCCGGCCTCGGCCGACACGACGGCCACGGAGGAGACGGGGACCGCACCTGCGGCCACGTCTGTTCCGGAGACGACAGCACCGAACGCGGAAACCACACCCACGCTGGCGACCCCGGCGTCGGTGGAGACGCCGGAAGCGGAAGCCGCGCCCGCGCCGGAGAACCAGGCCACTGCGGAGGCGGGGGCTGCGACTGCGGCTACGCCGGAGAGCGCGCCTGCTGCGGAGACAGCAGCACCGAAGGCGGAGACCGCGCCCACGCTGAAGCCAGGGGCCCTGAGCACGGAGACCGCGCCCGCGCCGGAGTCGACGGAGCCGGAAACCGCGCCCACCCTGGAGACCCCGGCCACGGTCGAAACGCCCGAAGCGGAAGCGGTACCCGCGCCGGAGACCGCGCCCACCGTGGAGACCCCGCCCACGGTCGAGACGCCGGAGGCGGGAGCCGCGGCCACGCCGGAGACGGCTGCGCCCACCTCGGAGGCCACGGCCGCGGCGGAGACGGCGGAAGCCGAGACCACGCCCGCGTCGGAGACCGGCGCCACGGTCACGAAGCCGGAGGTGGAAGCCGCGCCCGCGTCGGTGACCCCCGCCCCGGCAGAGGCCGAGGTGGCGGAGTCGCCTGGCGTGGTGGAGGCCCCGGCAGGGTCCGAGGACCCGGTCACCCCCGAGGCCGAGGCAGCGGCTCCGCAGGAGAACGCCCCGAAGGCGGCGGAGCCGGACCCCCTGACCACGGCCGAGGCATCGGACACCGCCGTCCTGGCGATCGAGCCCCTGATGATGGAGCCGTCCATCATCGACATGGACTCGGCCACCCCTGAGGCGGACCCGGAGGTCGTGGTCCCCCAGCAGCGCACGGAGCCCCTCCCGGAGGCAGAGGCGGAGCACGACCAGCCGGCCATCCCCGAGCAGGCCACGGAACCGAACGCCGACGCCCTGACGGAGCCGGAGGCGACGGAGCCCACCCCCGAGGCAGCCCCCGCCCCGGAAACCGAAGCCGCCCCGAAGGCCACCCCCGCGCCCGAGGCCGCCGACGCACCCGTACCCCCGCAGGCGGCGCCCGTACCCGACGACGCGTCCCGCACTCGTGGTGCGAGGGGGAACACCCCTGAGGCCGCGGCCGAGGCAGGCCGGCCCGCCGCAGCAACCCCCCTCACCGCGACCCCATCCCTCGCCACGGCCCACACCGCCGCAGCGGCAGCCCTCACCACCACCCACCTCACCGGCACCGCAGCGAAGCTCTACCTCGTACTCGACCGTTCCTCGAGCATGCGCCCGTACTACCGGGACGGCTCCGCCCAGGCCCTCGCCGACCAGACCCTCGCCCTCGCGGCGCACCTGGACAAGGACCCCGCGGTCCACGTCGTCTTCTTCTCCACCGAGGTCGACGGCACAGCCGACCTCACCCTCACCGAGGACCACACCACCAAGATCGACGAGACACACGCGACCCTCGGCCGCATGGGCCGTACCAGCTACCACGCCGCCGTGGCAGCCGTACTCGCCCACCACGACAAGCACCACACCCCCGAGGACAACGTCTTGGTCGTCTTCCAGACGGACGGCGCCCCCGACGCCAAGACCCCCGCCACCCTGGCCCTGACGAACGCCGCGAGGACCCACCCCAAGGTCTTCTTCTCGTTCGTCGGCTTCGGTGACCCGGACAGCAAGGCGTTCGACTACCTCCGCAGGCTCAGGACGGCCAACACGTCCTTCTTCCACGCGGGCCCGGCCCCCCGCGAGCTGACGGACACCGAGCTGTACGAGGGCGTGCTAGCGGCCTGGCGCCCGTAACCCCCGTCCCACCCCCTATGCCGCCCGCGTCCCACCCCGTAAAACGGGAGGCGGGCGGCATACACACGTCGGCTACGATTTCAAGGTTCGTACCCGTAGCGACCTGGGAGCAGCCCCCGATGGCTCGACACCTCATCACCAGTTCCCTCCCGTACATCAACGGGATCAAGCACCTGGGCAACATGGTGGGGTCCATGCTCCCGGCGGACGTGTACTCCCGGTACCTCCGCCAGCGCGGCCACGACGTCCTGTACATCTGCGGGACCGACGAGCACGGCACCCCCGCCGAGCTGGCCGCGAAGGAGCGGGGCCTGCCGGTGGACGAGTTCTGCGCGCAGGCGCACGACGCGCAGAAGGCGGTGTACGACGGCTTCGCGCTGGCCTTCGACTACTTCGGCCGCAGTTCCTCCGCCGAGAACCGCGACATCACCCAGCACTTCGCCCGGAGGCTGAACGAGAACGGCTTCATCGAGGAGCGGGCGATCCGCCAGGTGTACTCGCCGGCCGACGGCCGGTTCCTCCCCGACCGCTACGTGGAGGGCACCTGCCCGCACTGCGGCTACGACAAGGCCCGCGGCGACCAGTGCGAGAACTGCACCCGCGTGCTGGACCCGACCGACCTGATCGAGCCGCGCAGCGCGATCTCCGGCTCCACGGACCTGGAGGTCCGCGAGACCAAGCACCTCTTCCTCCTCCAGTCCAAGCTGCAGCACGAGGTGGAGGAGTGGCTGGCCCGGCACGAGCAGGACTGGCCGCAGCTCGCCTCCTCCATCGCCCGCAAGTGGCTGACCGAGGGCCTGCACGACCGCGCGATCACCCGTGACCTGGACTGGGGCGTGCCCGTCCCGGCCGACACCTGGCCGGAGCTGGCCGCCGAGGGCAAGGTCTTCTACGTCTGGTTCGACGCCCCGGTGGAGTACATCGGCGCGACCAAGGAGTGGGCGGACCAGAACCCGGCGGACCGGGACTGGAAGTCCTGGTGGTACGAGGTGGACGACACGGTCCGCTACACGCAGTTCATGGCGAAGGACAACATCCCGTTCCACACCGTGATGTTCCCGGCCACCGAGCTGGGTGTGCGCGAGCCGTGGAAGAAGGTCGACTACGTCAAGGCGTTCAACTGGCTGACGTACTACGGCGGCAAGTTCTCCACCTCGCAGAAGCGGGGTGTCTTCACGGACCAGGCGCTGGACATCCTGCCGGCGGACTACTGGCGGTACTTCCTGATCGCCAACGCCCCCGAGTCGGACGACTCGTCCTTCACCTGGGAGCACTTCACCGCCACGGTGAACAAGGATCTGGCAGACACCCTCGGCAACTTCGTCAACCGTGTCCTCTCCTTCTCCCGCAAGCGCTTCGGCGACGAGGTCCCGGCGGGCGGCGAGCCCGCCGAGGCGGAGACCCGCCTCGGCGAGGAGATCGCCTCGCTGCTGGCGGAGTACGAGACCCAGCTGGAGGCGCTCCAGTTCCGCAAGGCGGCCTCCGCCCTGCGCGCCCTGTGGTCGGCCGGAAACTCCTACCTGGAGGAGAAGGCCCCCTGGCTGGAGATCAAGACCGACAAGGACGCGGCGGCCCTCACCCTGCGCACCGCGATGAACCTGATCCACCTCTACGCGGTGGTCGCGGAACCCCTCATCCCGGCCTCCTCGGCGGTCATGCGAGCAGCCTTCGCCCTCCCGGACGACACCGCCTCCTGGATCACCCAGGAAGAGGCCCGCACCCTCACCACCCTCCGGCCCGGCATCCCCTTCACCGTCCCCCCGGTCCTCTTCGCCAAGCTCACGGACGAGGACCTGGAGGCGTACAAGGAGCGCTTCGGCGGCACAGAAGCCTGACACACCCCTCCCGCACTGGCGCCGCCCTCCCCGGGGCCGGCGCCAGCCGCATACCCGACCCCTGCTAGCTGGAACGTTCCCTCGCCCCTCGAACGAGTGAACACCACCCGTAAGCCGGGCAGGCCCGACATCAGCGCCCCTAGCGTGCACACATGGTCACATCAGCCCATGAGGGCATGCACCGCATCTTCGAGGAGCGCCCGGAGATCCTGGCGCCCGTCTTCGGAGCGCTGGGCATCGCCTTCCCCGAGAAGGCGGCCGCCTACGCGGTCACCTCCGACGTGACGGAGACCCGTCCGCTGGTCCGGCACGTGGACACCGTGCTGCGCATCGAACCGTCCGACGGCGACGAGTTCTTACTCGCCGTCGAGGCCCAGGAGCGCCGCGACCCCGACAAGTCCGCGAGCTGGGCCTACTACATCGCCTATCTGCAGTCGAAGTACCGGCTGCCGGTCCTGCTGCTCGTCGTCTGCCGCGACCGGGCCACGGCCAGATGGGCCGCCGGTCCCTTCGAATGCGGGGCGCGCGGCTGGACCGTGCAGCGCACCCACCCTCTGGTCGTCGGACCGGACAATCTGCCGACCGTCACCGACCGGCGCACCGCGGCCGAAAAGCCCGCCATGACCGCGTTCTCCGCCCTGGCTCACGCCAACAGCCCGGCCGGTGACGCCATACTGGACGCACTCGGCCACGCCCTCCGGGGCATGGAGCAGAGCGCCGCCCAGTACTTCAGCCAGTTCTTGGACACCGCCCTCGGGACGACTCCCGCAGGCGCGAAATGGAGGAACATCGTGTCGTTCGTCAACTACTTCCCCGGCCGAGGCACCCTGCTGGAGCGCACCTACCTGGAAGGGGAGGCCAAGGGAGAGGCCAAGGGTGTGCTGCGCGTTCTCAAGGTGCGCGGTGTCGACGTCCCGGACGATGTCCGTGAGCGCATCACCACCTGCACCGACCCGGTCCGCGTGAGCGGATGGCTCGACCGCGCGGAGACCGTCGAACGCGCCGAGGACCTCTTCACCGACACCCCGGAGGCCCCGGAGTCGGTCTGAGCCGGGGTGGGTCTGGCAGAGTGCGGGTGCCGTGAGCATCAGCGAACTCCATCAGCGCCTCCTGGCCGACATCGTCAGTGCCGGGAGTCCGTACGGGCTCGTGCTGGCCGGGGGGTACGCGCTGGAGGCGCATGGGGTGGTGGGGCGGGTGCACGGGAATCTGGACTTCGCCACCGAGAGCGGGACGGCGATGGCGGATGTCGGCCGCGGGCTCGTCGTCGCGCTGGAGGTGCGGGGGCGGGGCGTGCGGGTGGAGGGGGTCACCGCGCTCGCCGCTCAGCTCGTCGTAGGTGATCCGCAGAGCGGGGAGGACGTCGGTCTCGCCCTGCACAAGGAAGCCTTCTGGCAGCCGCCCGCACTGACCCCGTACGGGCCCGCCCTCTCCCGAACGGACGCCGTCGGCACGAAGATCCGGGCGCTGTACGACCGGGGAGCCGCCGTCGACCTGATCGACGCCCGTGCCGCCGCCGAGCACTACTCGCTGCCCGAGCTGGAGGAGCTGGGCCGTAGGCACGCCTACGACGCCTTCGACCTCCCCACCCTCCAGTCCCGCCTGACCGGCACCGACTTCTACTCCGACGTCGAGTTCCTCCGGTACGGCCTCCCCCGCGAAGACGTCGGCCCGCTGCGCGCCTGGGCCCAGCACTGGTCCGACGACATCGCGGAACGCCTCCTGGAGGACGGCGCCGATCCGGATCAGGAAGAGGAATAGCGACGGCCCGGCTCCCTCAAGGGGGGCCGGGCCGTCTCACACGCGCCGCCTCCTACTACTTCGGCTGCGGCTTCCTGATGGTCAGGTGCAGCTCGCGCAGGCGGGACTCGTCCAGTTCGGTGGGGGCGCCCATCATGAGGTCCTGGGCGTTGCCGTTGAGCGGGAAGGCGATGGTCTCGCGGATGTTGGGCTCGTCGGCGAGGAGCATGACGATGCGGTCCACGCCGGGGGCGATACCACCGTGCGGCGGAGCGCCGAAGCGCAGCGCGCGCAGCATGCCCGCGAACTCGCGCTCGGTGGTGTCACGGTCGTAGCCCGCGATCTCGAACGCCTTGAGCATGATGTCCGGCTCGTGGTTCCGGATCGCGCCGGAGGACAGCTCGACGCCGTTGCAGACGATGTCGTACTGCCAGGCCAGGATGTCCAGCGGGTCCTGGGTCTCCAGCGCGTCCATGCCGCCCTGCGGCATGGAGAACGGGTTGTGCGAGAAGTCGATCTTCCCGGTCTCCTCGTCCTTCTCGTACATCGGGAAGTCGACGATCCAGCAGAACCGGAAGACGTTCTCCTCGAAGTGACCCGAGCGCCTGGCCGCCTCGACCCGGACCGCGCCCATGATCTTGGAGACCTCGTCGAACTCGCCCGCGCCGAAGAACACCGCGTGCCCGGGGGCCAGGGAGAGCCGCTTGGTCAGCTCGGCCACGTTCTCCTCGGTGAGGAACTTGGCGATCGGGCCGGACAGCGTGCCGTCCTCGCCGACGCGGACCCAGGCCAGGCCCTTCGCGCCCTGCGAGACGGCGTAGTCCCCGAGCTGGTCGAAGAACTTGCGGGGCTGGTCCTGCACGGCCGGGACCGGCAGCGCGCGCACGTGCTTGCCGGCGAACGCCTTGAACTCCGAGCCCTCGAAGATGTCGGTGAGGTCGACCAGTTCGAGCTGCGCGCGCAGGTCCGGCTTGTCCGAGCCGTACTTGAGCATCGACTCGCGGAACGGGATGCGCGGGAACGGCGAGGTGACCTCACGGCTGCCGCCGAACTCGGTGAACAGCTCCGTCATCAGCTTCTCGATCGGCCGGAAGACGTCCTCCTGCTCGACGAAGCTCATCTCGACGTCGAGCTGGTAGAACTCGCCCGGCGACCGGTCGGCGCGGGCGTCCTCGTCGCGGAAGCAGGGCGCGATCTGGAAGTACCGGTCGAAGCCGGAGATCATCAGCAGCTGCTTGAACTGCTGCGGCGCCTGCGGCAGCGCGTAGAAGCGGCCGGCGTGCAGCCGGGAGGGCACCACGAAGTCACGTGCGCCCTCGGGGGAGGTGGCCGTCAGGATCGGCGTGGCCAGCTCGTTGAAGCCCAGGGTGTTCATCTTCGAGCGGATCGACGAGATGACCTGGGTGCGCAGCATGATGTTGCGGTGCATGCGCTCGCGGCGCAGGTCCAGGAAGCGGTACTCCAGGCGCCGCTCCTCGTTGACCCCGTCCTCGGCGTTGATCGTGAAGGGCAGCGGGGCGGCGGCGCCCAGTAGCTCGACCTCCGCGACCTCGACCTCGATCTCACCGGTCGGGAGTTCGGGGTTCACGTTCTCGGTTCCACGTGAAACAACGCTGCCGTCGACGCGGACCGTGGACTCCTTGGTGATGGAGTCCAGCGCCTCGTACGCGGGGGTGCCGGGACGGGCCACGAGCTGCGTGATGCCGTAGTGGTCACGCAGATCGACGAAGAGGATGCCGCCCAGGTCGCGCCGATTGTGCAGCCAGCCACTGAGCCGGACGTCGGTACCGACGTCGGAGGCGCGGAGCTGGCCGCAGGTGTGGGACCTGTACCGATGCATCGTCGTTCATCGTCCTTCGTTGGGGGTTCTTCGCCGGAAGTGTGCCTCCCCGGCCGGTACGGGCACGTGGGCCCGGACCCATCAAGGGTACCGGCCACCCCATGATCGCCTCCCCACCATTACCGGCGGCCGCACCAGGGTGGCAGTAGCGGGGATCACCTTCTTAAAGTGGGGCAATGCGCACAGGCGAGCCGTTGCCATCCGTGGGGGACGTACTCGTCTCTCTCGCCACCGGGCTCTGGCAGTGGGACACGGCCACGGAGCTGGTCACGGTCGACGCGCAGGCGGCGCGGCTGCTGGGACTGCCCGCCCGCTCCACCATCCTCACGGAGTCCCAGGCCCGCGCCCGGATGCACCCCTCCGACTGGAACGAGATCACCGGGGTCATCCCGCTCGCCGTGGCCAGAGGCACGCTCGCCGAGGTGCGCATCCGGGTGGTGGACGCGGACGGCCGTACGGTCCGGGTGGTGCGCAGCCGCTCCAAGCCAGCCTTCGACCGGGAGCGCCGGGCGTACGAACTGATCGGCACCCTCCAGGAGGTCATCGAGCCGGCACCGGGCACGTCCTCGGCGCGCAGCGCGATCACCGGGGACTGGCGCCGCTCGCGCGAGGCGTTCCTGCTGGACGCGGGCCGGGCGCTGGCCGAGGCGCGGTCGACGGCGGAGGTGCTGCGGGTCGCGGCCACGCTGTCCATGCCGGGCTTCTCCCCGGACGGGCTCGCGGTGTTCCAGGTGGAGGGCGACCGGCTGACGATCATCGGCCACCACGGCTACCAGCCCGGCGACGACGGCCCCTTCGCCCAGATGCCGCTGAGCACGGACTATCCGGCCGCCGAGGTGGTCCGTACCGGTCAGGCCGTCTATCTCTCCGCGCCGGGCGAGTACCGGGACCGCTATCCGGCGACCTGGCCGCTGGCCGAGCCGCTCGGGCGCCGGTCGTGGGCGTTCCTGCCGCTGACGCTGGGCGGGCAGACGCGGGGCGCGTGGATGGCGGCGTTCAACGACCGGGTGGCGTTCACCCCGGACGAGCGGGCGGTGCTGACCACGGTCGCCCGGATGCTGGCCCAGGCGCTGACCCGGGCGGGCGACGCGGAGACCCAGCGGGAGCTGTCCGAGGGGCTCCAGCGCTCGATGATGCCCTCGCTCATCCCGGAGATCCCCGGCATGGGCGTGGCCGCGCGCTACATCCCGACCGGCGGCGGCCTCCAGGTGGGCGGCGACTGGTACGACATGATCCCGCTGCCCGGCGGGGTCTCGCCGGACACCGCCCAGGGCGGCCGGTTCGCGCTGGTCATCGGGGACGTCCAGGGCCACGACGTCCGGGCGGCGGGTCTGATGGGCCAGCTGCGGATCGCGCTGCGCGCCTACGCCGCCGAGGGGCACCGCCCGGACGCGGTGCTCTCCCGCGCCTCCCGCTTCCTGCACGGCATCACCCATGACGAGCAGCTGACCGACCTGCGCTTCGCCACCTGCCTGTACGCGGAGGCCGACCCGGCGACCGGCCGGCTGGAGGTGGCCCGCGCCGGGCATCCGGAGCCGGTGATCCGGCTGGCCGACGGGACGGTGGTGCTCAGGCCCGCGGCGGGCGGGCTGCCGCTGGGCGTCGACCCGGACGGGGACTATCCGACGACCCGGTTCACGCTGGAGCCCGGCGAGACGATGGTTCTCTGCACCGACGGCCTGATCGAGACCGGCGGCCACGACATGGAGAGCGGCTGGCGGCGCGTCCGGGCCATTCTGGAGCGCTACGGCGACCAGGAGGCCGAACGCGAGAACGGTCTGGAGGGGCTCGCGGACGCGCTGGTCCAGGGGGTGCACGGACCCTCCTCGCACCACACCACCGGCCCGCTGACCGACCGCCGCGAGGACGACATCGCGCTGCTCCTGCTGTTCCGCTCCGGGGCGAGCCGGGGGCTCAGCGACAGCCCGGCCGCCCCGGCCCGCACCAGGGTGCGCAGCACGCTGCTGTCGGTGGCGCAGGACGAGCCGGAGCGGATCGCGGAGACCCGCCAGCAGCTGCGCGAGCTGCTGCACGACTGGACCCCGGCCGACCAGGTGGACGCGGCGGTGCTGCTGGTGTCCGAGATGCTCACCAACGTGCTGGTGCACACCGACGCCGACGCGCTGCTGCTCGCGGAGATCTTCGGCGAGCACGGCGAGCGACGGCTGCGCGTCCAGGTCACCGACGGCGGTGACGACCTCCCGCACCGGCGCCGCCCCGGCGAACTGGCCTCCTCAGGGCGCGGTCTGGTGCTGATCGAGCTGCTCGCCGACGCATGGGGGGTCGAGCCGCGCGGCGAGGGCAAGAGCATCTGGTTCGAGCTGCACGAGCGCGCCCGGGAGCAGCGGGACGGCGTGGACCAGTGCGGACCAGTACCGGACTAGTACCGGACTAGTACCGGTCGTGCGGGGTGCCGTACCGCTCGCGGAGTTCCTGGACGACGCCGAAGACGGCCGCGGTCAGGGGGACCGCGAGCAGCATGCCGAGGATGCCCGCGACGGAGGCTCCCGCGGTGATCGTCAGCATCACCACCGCCGGGTGCATCTGCACGGTGCGGCTCTGGATGGCCGGCTGGAGCACGTGGCCCTCCAGGACCTGGACCGCGAGCACCACGCCCAGCGCCCAGAGCGCGATCACGAAACCCCGGTCCGCGAGGGCGACCAGGACGGCGACCGCGCCGGAGAGGAAGGCGCCGAGGTAGGGGATGTACGCGGCGACGAAGACGAGCGCGCCGAGCCCCACCGCGCCGGGCACCCGCAGGATCAGCAGGCCGACGGTGATGCAGACGGCGTCGATGAGCGCGATGATCGTCGTCCCGCGCATGAACCCCTCGACCGCCTCGAAGGCCCGGCGCGCCATGGCCTCCACGACATCGGCGGTACCGGAGGGCGCGAAGCCGCGCAGGGAGCGCAGGGCCCGCTGGGAGTCGCGCAGGAAGAAGAAGACCAGCAGCAGGGCGAGTACGGCGACGGCGATGGACTCGCCGACGATGCTGACCCCGCTGATGACGTTGGAGACGGCGGTGCCGCCGAACTTGCCCAGCAGATCGCGGGCGTTGCCGGCCAGGTCGTCCAGGCCGGTGCCCGGGGCGCCGAAGTGCCGGGCGACGGCCTTGGCGGCGTCCCGCAGCGAGGCCACGATCTCGTCGCCGGTGTCGACCAGGGCCGCCACCACGATGTAGACCGCCCCGCCGACCACGGCCACGACGGCTACGCAGGTCAGCGCGGCGGCGAGGCTGGCGTTGAGCTTCATCCGCAGCAGCCAGCGGTACAGCGGGCCCAGCAGGGCGGTGCCCAGGAGGGCGAGCAGTACGGGGGTGACGGCGGTACGCAGCTCCCCGCACAGCCGGATGCCGACCCAGCCGAGGGCGGCCGCCAGCAGCAGCACGGCACACCAGGCGGCGAACCTGCGCACGGGTACGGGGAGGAACTGCACGCCTCCAGCGGAGCACGGGGTCGGCTCCCGTGTCCTGCTGCGGCGGGCCGGGTGGGTGAGTGGCCGTCTCCGCCCGCCGAAGGCACCCCCGCACGCCGCCGCCCCGGCAGACTCCGTTGTCT
>NZ_JBHXLV010000080.1:0-26017 GCF_042721685.1 Streptomyces sp. NPDC058459
GCGACCCGCGGTCGCTGTGGTGAATGAGGCCCGAGTCCGTCTTGATCCTCCGTCTCCACAGGGCCATCTCCAGTGCATCCAGTGGGAGTTCGGTCCGCATGTGGCCTGCGACCTGCCAGCCGACGATCATCCGCGAATACACATCCAGGACGAACGCCACATACACCCAGCCCGACCAGGTGCGGACATACGTCATGTCCGCCACCCACAGCTGATCCGGCCGTGAGGCTGTGAAGTCGCGGTCGACCAGGTCCGGCGGGCGGGGCGCCGACGGCTCCGCCACGGTGGTCCGCCTGCGTTGACCACGGATGACGCCCTCCAGGCTCAGCTCGGCCATCAGGCGCTCGACGGTGCAACGGGCCACGCCGACGTCCTTGCGCCGCAGGGCCCGGGTGATCCGGCGGGCGCCATAGGTACCGCCCGATTCCGCATGGATCTGCTCGATCAGAGGCATGAGCTGCTCGTCCCTGAGCCGACGAGCCGACTTCGGCCGCTTCTTGCGGGCGAAGTACGTCGACGGCGACAAGTTCAGCTCCCGGCAGACGGGATCGACCCCGAGGCCCTGCTCACGCAGGTGGTCAATCACCTGCTCGGCCTCGTCCGGGGACGGTCGATCTCCTGGGCAAAAAACACCGAGGCGGCCTTCAGGATCTCATTGGCCCGCCTCAACTCGGCGTTCTCTTTGCGGAGTTGCTTGAGTTCTTCGAGTTCCGCCGTACTCAACCGGTCATCCCGTTCCCCGGCGTCCGCCTCGGCCTGGCGGACCCACTGCCGCAGGGCCTCCTTGTGGATGCCGAGGTCCTTCGCGACGTGCGCGACGGGACGGCCGGTGGCGCGGACCTCGCGGATCGCGCGCTCACGCAGTTCGTCGGGGTATTTCCGTGGTGCTGGCACTGATGTGGTTCTCCTTCGCCAGGATCGTAACCCTGGCATCAGGGACTCCACGAAACAGGGTGCAGCTCACTGTTCGGTGCCATCGGGTTCGGGTCGATCGCGATCGCGGGCGCCGGGTTCACCGGGTCGTACACCGCAGTGAGGTCCTTGGCGGAGGAGAAGGGGTTCGGCAGCTTCGCCCCGGCGTTCCCGCTCGCGGTGGACCTCGGCATCGCGGTCCTGCTCGCCCTCGACCTGGCGCTCACCTCGGTGAACCTGAAGTATCCGCTGCTGCGGTACATCGCGTGGCTGCTGACGGCGGCGACGATCACGTTCAACGCTGCCTCTTCGTGGCCGGACGTCCTGGGCTCGGCGATGCACGCGACGATCCCGTTGCTGTTCATCGCGGTGACCGAGGCGATGCGCAACGCGATCGCCAAGGCGACGTCGATCGAGCTCGACCAGCACATGGACTCCGTACGGCTGTCCCGCTGGTTCCTCGCGCCGGTGGCGACGTTCTCGATATGGCGGGACATGAAGCTGTGGGAGATTCGTTCCTACGCGCTCGCGCTGGAGCGGTACCAGGAGAAGATGCTGCTTCGGCAGGACCTGAGGGCGAGGCACGGGCGCGGTTGGCGCAAGAAGGCGACGGCCGAGGAGCTGCGGCCCCTGCGTCAGGCCCGGCTCGGCATCGCGGTGGGGCGGGACGGGGGAGAGGGGGGTGCGGCGCCGGTGGGCGAGCGGCAGCTCGAGCCGGCGCTCGCCGCAGTGGAGCCGCCCGTCCGCCCGGTCGTGGAGTCCGCGTCCGCGCCTTCGGAGCTGGCCGCCACCACGGGCGCCGTCCGACAGGAGCATCCAGTTGCCCAGCCGGCCGGCGGCACGGCGGCTGGCGCGGCTGAACCGGCGGCGGGGCCGCTCGCGGAGGCTCCTGCGGAGCCGCCGGAATCAGAGGCCTCGTCTCCAGAGCTGGTTGAGCAGCCTGGCGCGGGTCCGCTGCCCGAGGCCCGCGAGCCGCAGCCCGAGCAGAAGGCCGAGGAGGCTGGGGCCCCGTCGCAGGACGACGCGCAACCGGGGGAGGAGAACGACACGGAGGACGACGAGACGGCCGGCGGGGAGTCGCAGGAGCCCAAGGTCGACCTCGGTGTCGCGCCGCCCAACGAGACGAAGAGCCAGCGCGCCGAGCGGATCTACCTGGCGCACAAGCAGGCGGGTGTTGAGCTGACCAAGCCCAATCTGGCCCGGTGGGCCGGCTACCAGCAGGAGGGGTCGGGCCGGACCCAGTACAACAAGCTGGAGAGGAAGCACGGCCCGATCGTTGTCCGGGAGGGAGCCGACCAGCTCGACCTGGACTGGCGGGAGCCCGCCGCGAACGAAGACGGTCTCCAGCCTGCCCGGCAGGTGACGTAGCCGCCGCGCGGAGGCCCGGGGGCGAAGCGTGCGGCGGGCCGTCTACGGGCGGGAGGCAGGGCGGGGGAGTCCGTGCATCCGGCACAGGGAGGAGAGCCGTTCGCACAGGGCGGTGCCCTCCTCGCCGACAGGTCCGGGGTCGTGCTGGAGGTGTTCGGCGGCTTGGGACAGGCACCGCAGGGCTTCGCGGCCGTGCCCGCGCCGTACGGCGGCACGGGCCTGTTCGACCAGGGCCTCCGGTTCCGGTTGGGCGCTCCTGCGCTGCAGTGCGGTGATCTGGGGCAGCAGCTTCGGGATGACGTTGATCAGCAGGCTGTCGGAGTAGGCAGCCGACCGTGTGCGCCGGAACAGGCGTACGGCGAGGACGAGGCCGGCGATCCAGACGCCTTGCTGCACCAGGCCCAGCGGGATGCCGCCCGGGCGTGGGATCAGGCCCGCGGAGGTGAGCAGCAGCAGGGGAGCGATGCCCCCGGCGACCACGGTCGTCTACATGGTCGGGCCGTCGAGCAGCAGCCGTCCGCGCGGAGCGGGATCGGCCAGCTTGGCCCAGGCCACGGCGGCGCACGCCAGGGCGGCGAGCCAGCCGAGAGTGGTCGCCATCACCGTCACCGCGTGCACTGCTGTCTCCGTTTCCGTGGGGCGCCGCGTCAGGCTACCCGGACGGCACGACAGCGCGGCCGGGCGGGCTGGGCGGGCCTGGCGGCGGGGTCAGGGGAGGAGGGCGAGGGCGCCGTTCAGGTGCTCGCGCAGCCGGTTCACGGTGGCCGTCAGCCTGGTCTTCTCCTCGGTCAGCTTGTCGAGGGTCTGGCGGGTGGCGTCGAGGGCCTGCGGCGCGCGGGCGCGCGCGGCGGCCTGGCGCAGAGCCAGGTTGTCGGGGCGCTCGCTGTAGTGGGCGGCGAGGGCGCGGACCACGGCCCACCAGCGGTTCTTGGTGGCGTCCGGCACGGGCTGGGAGAAGGGCTCCTCGGCTCGGGACGGGCGGGGGAGGGTCGGCGGGGAAGAGGGGGTGACGGGGCCGGCGCTGGAGTGGTCCCAGCCCCCGCGCAGCCGGACGCCGTTGACGACCGGCTCGTCGTCGCGGTGGTGTCCGGCGCCGGCCGAGGTGCCGTACTGGACGCTGATGCCGGTGGGCACCGGGTCGTGACTGTGCCGGTACGGGCCGACGACGACGCTCCCGGCCAGCCTCGGCCCCTCCACGCGATAGGTAACGGTGCCCGGCGGCCGGCCGACCGTGATCTCGCGGACCAGCGCGCTGCCCACGGCCTGGCCGTCCTCATCGGTGTAGACGAGCCGGGCGGGGCTGGCCGGTGCGGCACCCGGCGGCGGGACCATGGCGGCCAGCTGCTTCAGCGGAGCGAGGCGGGTTCCGGGGTCGGCGTTGGAAGGTCTGCGGCTGGGGCATCTCCTTACTGAGCTCGCCGAGCGGGGCTGGCCGCCCGCCTGGCGGCCCGGCTTTGTGTCAACGCCCGCACGGTCGCCGCGATCCGCGACGGCCACCACGTCCGCATCAGCATCGCGGTCGACCAGCGCGTCCGCACGCAGTACGCCCAGCTGCTCCTCCTCGACCCCGTCGGCGCCGGCGTACGGCCCGGCGACGTGGCCCGGGTCCGTGCCTGGGCGGCGCGCCGCGCCGCGCACGTCACCCGACCGCCCCGCCGACGCGATGCCCGTATCAGCCAGAACAGCCCAGCACAGGCACGAAGGGACGCGGCGTGAGAGCGCGATTAAGACCGGTGAACAGTGGCGGTGCGGGCACGGCGGAGCCGCTACGCCGCCCGGCCGGTCTGCTTCCGGGTGCCGGGGGCGACGACGGCCCGGGCGAGCGCGTCGACCTGGAACAGGGTGGCGGGGGTCAGGGCCCGTGTTCCTCCCGGCTTCCCAGAGCACCTGCTTGTCGAGCTCATTGGCGGGGGCGACGGGGAGGATGCGGTGCCCGATCGAGGAGCGCGAGCCGACCATCCACCGATGGAACTCATCCGCGCGCCGACGTACCTCCCAGACGTCGTCCCCACCGGCGGATTCCACAAGAGCCGTGGAGTGCTGAACGATGCCCGCCCGTACGGCACGGACGCGCCTGATCGGGGCAACGGTCCACTTCGCCATCGCGACGGCCCAGCCGAGATAGAGCAGACCGGTCACGTACCAGAGCGCCTAGCGGTCCGTTGCGGCCCACACGGCGGCACCGAGAGAGGCGCAGGAACCCAGGGCGGCAGGAATCGCCAGGCCCCAGGCCGCGAGCTCGAAGCGACGGCGAAGGCGGGAAGCATCCATCCAGGCCGGGATCGTCGGGTCGTCCAGTGTGCTCTCGCTCATGCGGACGACCGTACCGTGCGGCGCCGGCGACACGTGACCCCGGACGCCGGGACGGGAAAGCCCCGCCCGAGCCCGCCGGACCCCAGGTCAGGGGCCCGGGGCCGATGTCGCGTGGCCCGCACGCCCGGAGCGCGCGACGGCCGGCTGCACCGGGCGCAGCCGAAGCAGTACGCGCACGGTGGAGCTCGCCGGCCCGCAGTCCGCCGTCGCTCCGGGCAAGAGGATCGGCCTCATGAAGCTGCGGATCGACCGGGGCGCACCGACGGACGGAGCCTGGATCGGGCGCCCCGCGATGGGCAAGACGGTGCCGCGCGGCACGGACATCTCGGTGTGCCGGAGCGTGCTGCGCCGTGCGGTGCGCGAGATCGAGGCCCGTGAGGCGGCAGGCCGTGCGGATGCCATTACGTACTACGTCGTCGTCGATGCCCAGTGGCTGCTGGCCGAGCACCCCGACGACAACCAACTGCGCGACCTGCTCGACACGGTTCGCCACCGCGGCCCCGCCGTCGACGTGCGTCTGCGGAGGCCCGCGAGCTGAACGTCTCCCGAGGAGAAGGCCCGGCTTCTCCTCGGGAGCCTGGGTTCAGGGAGTGCCCGGGGCCGGTGTCTGCGCGGTGAACGTGGAAGCGGTCACGCGCAGGATCTCGAAGAGCACAGGCGCGTCGGTCGGGTGGCCCGCGTCGGCCTCGCGCACGAGCCGGTTGGCCGCGGTGATGTCCTGGCGCTGGATGGCCGTGAGGTAGTCGCCCAAGCGCGCGTGGTGCTCTTGGGCCGTCGCTGGCGCCTGCCGGCTCGACCCGGACCACCGCCCCCGGCCTCGGCCACGATCTCCTGCAACCGGTGCGGCGACAGGATCAGTTGGGGCTGGACGCGGGCGAAGGCGTTGCGGACGGGAGCGGGCGCGCGTTCGACGATTTGCTGCGCCCAGGCCGCCATCAGCAAGGCGACACCGCGTTCACCGAACCGCGCGTGAATCATCCGGCCCATCCGGTGCGCGCCGTGGTCATCCTGCGCGGTGGTGCGTTCCAGCTTATCGCGGCCGCTGTCGCCCGCACGGCCCGGAGGTCGGCGGACGTCAACTGTGGCAGCGCGCCGCCGCTTCCGGCTCGTCAGGGTTCGGGCCGTCGGGCGCTTTCACTGACGTCTCCTTCCGCGTTCGCAAGGTCCGGCTGCTCTGGCTCCGTGCCGGGTTCGTCGGCGCCGGTCAGGGCTTCGCTCACGTCCAGGTCCAGGCCGACCGCCGCCTGGTCCAGGCGCTCCCACTGCTCGTTGGTGAGGTCGGGCAGGAGAGCGCCGAGATGGTGGAGGGCGAACGCGGTGATGCCGGGCACGATGCGGTGGAGCGCATTGTGCAGTCCGGCGTCGACGGCCGTGTCGTCGTCCGCGCCGCCGGACAGGTGGTAGGCCGTGCCGAAGGCGAGCGCGGCCTGGGCGGTGATCTGCTCGTACGCCGCCCGGCGCGGACCGGTCGTGTCGTGGGTGACGAGCAGCGCCTCAACGGCCTTCTCCGGAGCCCGGTGCGCCGGCTCGGCGGTGGAGCCCTCGGCCGCGGTCATGCCGCGCCGTCCGGTGCGGGCACGGCGCGCAGACCGCCGGTGCCGTGGATCGGTGAGGGGCGGGGGCGGGGCGGCGGAGGGGCGTTCACGGCTTCGTAGGGCTGCCACAGGTCGGGGGTGCGGTGGCCGCGGTCGAAGTGCGGGGCGTCGTCGCGCTCCTGCCTACCCGCTTCCGGCCCAGTCATGGACGCCGACACGACGGGCGGGGCTTTTTCCGTCGAGACGGGCACGCCGAAGATGAGACCGTTCGACACCGGCCGGGAGACCGGCCGGTGAGGGTGGTGGCGGATAACCGCTGCCCGCCCCCGTCCGGGACGTGAACACGCGGCAGCGAGGGCGTGAACGGCCGGTCGGACCACCCGTGTTCCCGTCGCGGAGCATCCGCGAACGCGGGACGCGGCGACAGGGGAGAAGTCCGGCCGGGCCCCGTCACAATCCGGCAATGATCGATTTCGTTACCGAAAACGTGCGGTCCCCCGAGATCACGTCAATGATCTTTCCGGGCGCGGCCGACAGGAATGCGGGACGAAGACAGGAATGCGGGACGAAGAGAAGGGTGAGCTGGCCCGTCTCGTCGAACGGCGGGAAGGGCAGCCGTCCGGCCCGCCGCGGCCCGCCCGCGACATGGGGCTCGCTTTCGGACAATCGCGTCTTCGTGCGTGTGTGCGGTGACGGCGAGGGAAGACGAAGCCCCGGCACACCTGCTCAGCGCGAAACCGCCAGAATTCTTTGCCGTTCTTTTCCTTGCGGCGAGACGAGATCCGTGAAGCTTGGGGGATGGGTAATGGTCCATGGGCGTGGTCGGCTCTTAGTGAGGGACACCGGATTATCCGCCTCCCGTACCCGCTCCTCCACGGGCATCGGTGAGGGCTGATGCCGAAAGAGACGGAAAAGGCACTCCCGAAGCGGTCGGAGCCTCCGCCGAAGAGCCTGTGGCATAGTCGCGATTTCCTCACCTTCTGGTCGGGCGAGACGTTCTCCCTGTTCGGAGCGCAGATAACCAATCTGGCGCTGCCGCTGACCGCGCTCATGGTGTACGACGCCACGCCCCAGCAGATGGGACTCCTCAGCTTTCTGCAGCTCTCCCCCTACCTCTTCCTCTCCCTGGTCTTCGGCGTCTGGGTCGACCGCAGCCGGCGCAAACCGCTGATGCTGGCGGCGAACGCGATCAGAATGGTGCTGATCGCCTCGATCCCGATCCTCGCGGCCCTGGATCTGCTGTCCGTCGGGGGACTGCTCGCCATCGCCTGCCTGGTGGGCACGTGCTCCGTCCTGTTCGACGTCAGCTGGATGTCCTTCGTCCCCAGCCTCGTCGAGGACCGGCGGCTCTACGTCGAGGCGAACCAGAAGCTCGGCGTGACCCAGTCGACCTCGGACGTGGCGGGCCCCGGGGTCGCCGGCCTCGTCGTCGGATGGCTGGGACCCCCGACGGCACTGGTCCTGGACGCCGTGTCCTACCTCGCCTCGCTGATCAGCCTCCTGGCGATCCGGACCAGGGAACCCGCACCCGCCCCCACGAGGGCCGAACGCCATCTGGGACGCGAACTCAAGGAGGGCGTGAGCTGGGTCTTCGGCCACCACCTCCTGCGGCCCCTGGCCCTGCTCGCCCCCTTCACGAACTTCTCCCTGACCAGCGTCTCCACGCTCTTCCTCCTCTACGGCGTCCGGGAGAAGGGACTGAGCCCCCAACTTATCGGCCTGGTCTACTCGGTGTCGTCCGTCGGCGCCCTCCTGGGAGCCCTGGGATCGGCCGCGATCATCCGCCGCTTCCCCACCGGCCTGATCTACGGCACGGCCCTCTTCGGCATCTACACCGGCCCGCTCCTCCTGGTCGTCGCCGGCGGCCCCCGGCCGCTGATGATCGCCACCTTCATCCTGTCGCTGCTCATCAGCTACTTCGGCAGCGGCCTCTCCAACGTCGTCCAGCTGACGCTGCGCCAGACCCTGACCCCGCAGTCGCTGATGGGACGGATGAACGCGGCCTTCCGCACACTGCTGTTCGGCGGCGGCGCCCTGGGCGGACTGTGCGGCGGCCTGCTCGGCGGGGCCCTGGGCCTGCGCGGCGGCCTGGTCGTCCTCGTGCTCTGTTCGGCGGCGATGGTGATCCCGCTGCTCCTGTCACCCATCGTCCGCCTGCGCGCCATGCCCGAACCCGGGACGGAGACCGCCGTGGCAACCCCGTAGAACGCCGCCGTGGCCGTCCCGTGGAACGCCCGCGTCCACGGGAGACCTCCGCCGCTTCCACCGGACGCGGCCCGGCCGGGCCCTCCACGGACCCGCTCCCCCTCCCCGAAGGACTTCCGTTGTCCGCACCGCAGTCGCCCACCACGCCGGAGATGACCTGAAATGCATGCCCGCGAAGAACCGCTTCCCGAAGCCGCAAGTCGCGCCGTCCCGTCGGTCTATCCGGCCTCCTACGCCCAGGAGCAGCTGTACTTCCTCGACGAGCTGGCGTCCGGCAACGCGGTCTACAACATCCTCATGGTGTGGCGGCTGACCGGCCCCCTGCGCATCGACGCCCTCCGGGGCGCCCTCGACCTCATGGTCTCCCGCCACGAGGCCCTGCGCACCACCATCCGCCGCACGGACGACGGCATCCACCAGGAAGTGGCCCCGCACCAGCCGCTGACGCTGCCCACCACCGATCTGTCGGACCTGCCCGAGGCCGACCGCGACAAGCGCCTGGGCACGGAGATCGAGGCGCTGAACGCGCAGCCCTACGACCTGGGGACGGGCCCGCTGCACCGCTTCGCCCTGTTCCGGCTCGGGCCGGAGGAACACGTCCTCTGCCAGGGCTTCCACCACATCGTCACCGACGGCTGGTCCACGGGGCTGATCAACGCGGAGATCTCCACCGCCTACCGCGCCCTGTGCGACGGGGCGACGCCCCCGCTCGGGGAGGTCGCCCTGCGCTACACCGACTTCGCCGTCGCGCAGCGCGAGCGCCTGGACGGTGCCGGGATCGAGGACGACCTCGACTTCTGGCGCGCGAAGCTGGACGGCGTACAGGTGCTCGACCTGCCGGCCGACCGGCCCGGAACACCCGAGGGCGGGGGCCAGGGCAGGACCCTGAACAGGAAGCTCTCCGGTGACGTGCGCGACCTCGTCGTACGGCTCGGCACGGACGGCGCCTCGCCGTTCATGGTCCTCGCGGCCGCGCTGAACGTGGTACTGAGCCGCTACACCGGACGGGACGACATCCCGCTCGGGGTCCCGATGCTGGGCAGGCCGGAGCCGCGTCTCGAGTCCGTCGTCGGCATGTTCGTCAACATGGTCGTCCTGCGCTGCGACCTCTCGGGCGATCCGACCTTCCGTGACGTCGTCGACCGCGTGATGGACGGCACCTTCGAGCTGTACGACCACCAGGAGGCCCCCTTCAACCAGGTGGTCGACGCCGTACGCCCCGCCCGCGAACCGGGCCGCAACCCGCTGTTCCAGGTGAGCCTCCAGGTCCTGGGCGGCGGCACCTCGGGGGAGAACCTCTCCCTGCCGGGCGTACGGGCCGAACTGCTGCCGCAGGCCGCCGAAGGGTCCCGGTTCGACCTGGCGATGACCTTCGCCGACGACGGATCCGCCCTCGGCGTGAGCGTGGAGTACTCCACCGACCGGTTCGACTCCTGGCGCCCGGAGGCACTCCTCGCCCATCTAGAGGCCGTGCTCCGCGCCGCCGCCGACGACCCGGACCACCCGGTGGCGCGCATCCCCCTGGTCGACGCGGACGAACGGCGGCTGCTCCTGGACGCGGGGCACGGTGCCGACGCCGCGGGGGAGAGCGGGACCGTGACCGCGGCCGTGGCCCGCGTCGCGCGGACCCGTCCCGACGCCACGGCGATCGTCAGCGGCGAGCACGAGGTCACCTACGCCGCACTCGACCGCCGGGCCGGAGCGCTCGCCGCACGCCTGCGGGCCGCGGGCCTGGAGCGGGGCGCGCACGCCGTCGTGGTCAGCGACCGGTGGGACCACGTCGGCGTGGCCGCCCTGGGCGTGTGGCGCGCCGGTGGCGTACTGATCCACCTGTCGGTCCAGGAGGCCGCCGAGAGGCTGGTGTCCGTCGCCGCCGACACCGGGGCCTCCGTCGTGCTGACCGATGACGGGTCGCGGGCCCGGCTCCCGGAACCGCCGTCCTGGACCCTGGTGCCGATCGCCCCCGCGGAGCCGGAGCGACCGTCCGCCGCGTCCACCGACCCGATGGATACCGGCATCGAGACTGGCACCGACACCGACACCGGCGTCGACACCGACGGGCGGTCGCCGGCCCAGGTCGTGTACGTCCCCGGCGCGACGGGCGAGCCGAGGGGCGTCCGGCTCCCGCACAGCGCCCTGTCGTTCGGCGCGGGCGCCCACCGTGACGTGCTCGGACTCGGCGCCGACGACCGGATGTTCCTGCCGCCCGTCGCCGCTGGTGCCCGGCACGGAACGCTGTGGGCCGCCCTCTCCTGCGGCGCCACGGTCGTCACGGCGGCACCCGAGCGGGCCGGGGACGCCGGACACCTGTCGGCCCTGCTGAGCGGGCACCGCGTCACCCACGCCCACCTCCCGCCCGCACTGCGCGCGCTGCTCGACCCGACCGCGCTGCCCGATCTGACGTGCGTCCGCGGCTCGGACCGCGAACTGTCCACCCCCGCCGCGCGGGCGTGGGCGGGTGCGGAGCGGCGGTTCGTCACGCTCGGAGAGCTGCTGGGCGCCCCCGTGGTCTGCGCGCGCTTCGGGCACGGCGACATCGTCCCGTACGAGAACCGCTCGCTGTACGTCGTCGACGACGCGCTGAATCCGGTTCCCCGCGGCGTCGAAGGCCGCCTCCTGGTGGGAGGCGCGCCGGGCAGCACGGCCGACGGCCCGGTGAATCCGTCCGAGGCCGGGCCGGCGTACGTCCTGCCGGACCCCTTCCGCCCGGGGCGCACCGCCTTCCTCAGCGACGAGAGGGCCCGCTGGAACCACGGGTGGGGACTGGAACTCCTCGGCGCCGCGCGGGAGCGCGTCGCGGTGGGAGGCGTCTCCGTGCCGTCCGCCCACGTCGAGGCCCTGCTGTACGGACACCCCGACGTCTCCGCGGCCGTGGTCGTGCAGGACGCCGGGGCGGGTGTGACGGCCTACGTCAGCCCGGACGGCGACCGCCCCCTGGACACGGCGGCCCTGGGTTCCCACCTCGCCGCCCACCTCCCGGAGGCGCTCGTTCCCGGGCGGTGGGCGGTCCTCCCCGTCCTGCCGGTGCGAGCGGACTGGGAGGTGGACCGCGACGCCGTCGCGGACGCGGTCGCGACGGACGGGGCCGACGACACGGGCGGGCCGGAGCCGCTCACGCCGACCGAGGAGTCGGTGGCCGAGGTCTTCCGCGAGGTCCTCGACGTCTCCGAACTGAAGGCCGAGGAGAGCTTCTTCTCGGTGGGCGGGAACTCGCTCCAGGCCATGCGGGCGATCAGCCGGGTCAACGCGGTGTTCGGCATCAAGCTCAGCGTGCGGGTGATGTACGGGAACGTCACCGTGCGGGCGATCGCCGCCCTCGTCGACGAGAAGCTCGACGGCAAGCGCGACGAGGTGCGCTCATGACGGACTTCTCCGCATCCTCGTCCGACGCACCTCCGTCCAACTCACCGCCCGCCGACGCGCCTCCGTCCGACACGGACCTGATCGTTCCGCTGAATCCGTCGGGCACCGCCACTCCGCTGGTCTGCGTGCACGAGAGCGCGGGTTCGGCGTTCTCCTACCTGCCCCTGGCCCATCTGCTCGGCGACGACCGGCCGGTTCTCGGCATCGAGGCCCCCGGCTTCGACGGGGAGCAGGCGCCCGTGTCCTCCGTCCCGGAGCTCTCCGCACGCTACGCCGCCGCGCTGCGGGAGGTCCTCCCCGGTGGTGCGGTGCACCTGTTGGGCTGGTCGCTGGGAGGCCTCGTCGTCTTCGACATGGCGCGACGGCTGACGGCGGCCGGTGTCGAGGTGGGCCGGGTGGTCCTCGTCGACACCAGTCCCCCCTATCCGTGTCCGATGCCGCCGGAGACCGAGGTCGCGAGGCGCTTCCTCCACGACGTCGCCGCCTCGCTCGGCCTGGACCTCCCGGCGGAGATCGACGCGCTGGCGGCCGGCTGCGACGGGGACGTCGACGCCCTCTTCCGCGAGGTGGGGCACCTGGACCCGTGGCCACCCGAACTGGACGCCGAACTGTTGGGCACGCGCTACGCGGTGTTCCGCGCACACGTCCTCGCCGCCCACACCTACGAGGCCCCCGGCAGGTACGACGGGCCGGTCTGGCACCTGACGGCATCCAAGTCCCCGTCGGGGGAAGGGAGATGGGCCGAACTGGCGCCCGACCTCAAGGAACACGCCGTTCCGGGAGACCACCATTCGATCTGGCACGGCGACGCCCTGCGGCAGCTCGCCGCCCTCACGCGGTCCGCGCTGGCCGGCTCACCGCACCCCGGGAAAAGTTGAATGGAACTCCGTTCCGCAGGAGAGAAAACATTTCAGGGGAATCCCGTGGAATGCTTGCCATAAGAGGGGTTGGGCCCTAGCCTAATTCAGGCAGTGTGGAAGTTTCGAAAAGGCGGCAATTTCGATTGACCATCGATTGCAGCCGTACCGCATTGTGTGTGCCGCGCCACCCGTAATGGCGATTGCTCGCGCATCCGGAACTGTGAATTCTTCGCGTGTTCTGGTGGAATTTCCGCCTGTTCTTTCGTCGGCACGTAGTGATCATGTCCCCGCACGACAGAAGCGCATACCGTGTCAAACGGTTCTCTCCCTTAAGGAGCAGAGGTATGTCTTTACAAGACGACCGGTCCGTGGAGACGACGAAGATCGACCTGCTCGACTGCACCCTCCGCGACGGCATGTACGCCGTGGATTTCCAGCTTGACGAAGAGTTCGTGACGAAGCTCCTCACCCGCCTGAACGAAACGCCCGTCACCAAGGTCGAGGTCGGGCACGGCCTCGGCCTGGAGGCCGAGCGGACGGGCATCACGGCGTGCAACATCGACCACCGGCGCTGGGGCGAACTGGCCGGCGCCACCCTGTCGGCCAAGCCCTGGGGAATGTTCGCCCAGCCGGACTTCACCCGGCTGGAGACCGTCGAGGGCCTGGTCAAGAAGGGCATGACGTTCCTGCGGGTGGGGATGGAGCCCGACCGGGTCTCCGACCACCTCGACTACCTGCGCCGGGCCGCCGAGGTGTGCGACGAGGTCTACCTCAACCTCATGAAGTCCAGCGCCACCCCCGTCGACCAGCTCGTGGACTCCCTGGCGGACGTGCCTGACGCGGTCACCGGGGTGTACGTGGTCGACTCCTACGGGGCGATGCTCCCCGGCGCGGTGACCGAGTACGTGAGCGCCGTCCGCCGTCACTTCGACGTCGTCGGCTTCCACGGCCACGACAACCTGGGGCTGGCCAACTTCAACAGCGTCACCGCCTACGAGGCGGGCGCGAGCATCGTGGACGCCACTTTGAACGGCATCGGGCGCGGCTCCGGGAACGCCTCCATAGAGGCGATCGCCGGAATCCTCAAGCTGACCCGCGGCGACCTGTTCGACTACCAGGAACTCGCCAGGATCGCGGAGTACGCCCACCTCAACATGGAAGCCGTCCGCGAGGACCGCACCATGCAGGTCCTCGGTGCCGTCATCGGCATCCACTCCGGCTTCTTCCCGCTGGTGGAGCGGCTGGCCGAGGAGTTCGACGCCGATCCGGCGCGCCTCATGGAGACCGCCGTGGAGATCGCCGACCACAGCCCCCGCAAGGACGACTTCCGGAGCGCCGCGGCACGCTGCTGCCCCGCCTAGGAAGCCCCTCCGGGCCGGGGCGCCGCCCTGGGCCCCGGCCTCCCGCCCCCACGTGCCGACGACCGAACACGAGAAGGAGAAAACGTGAAACTGGCCAGGACCTCCCCCGAGCGGGGACCCGTCGAGATCGTGGTGAGCCACGGCGGCGACTGGCTCCCGCTGAACGGGCTGCCGGGGTACGCCGGGGTCGGCCGCGTCGCCGACCTGGTGGGCGAGGAGGAGCTGCGCGCCCTCGCCGAGGCCGTGGAGCGCCACGGCGGTGACCTGTCACCGGTCGACTTCGACCCGGCCACGTCCTCCCCGTTGGCCGACCGCGACGCGGACATCTGGGGCGCCGGCCTCAACTACCGCCGGCACAGCGAGGACCTGGAGGCCCAGCAGCCGGCCTCGGGCCCCGGCTCCTACCTCCGGCCGGGCGGCTGCCTCATCGGCAACACGGACCACATCGAGCTGCCCTCCCAGTCCAAGCGCGTCACCGCGGAGGCCGAGCTCGGGCTGGTCATCGGCACCGCCTGCAAGAACGTGAAGCGCGACGAGTGGCGGTCCGTGGTCGCCGGAGTCACCGGCGTCCTGGACATGACGGCCGAGGACGCGATCCGGGAGAACCCGCGCTACATACCGTGGGCCAAGGGGTTCGACACCTTCTGCAGCATCGGACCGGTCCTGGTGACCCTGGACGAGTTCCCCGACGGCTTCGACGCCGTCCGGATTTCGACGGTCCTCAACGGGGAGACGGTCGCCTCCGCCACGCCGGCCTCCATGAAGTACGACCTGGGATACCTGGTCGAGTACTTCACCGCGGGCCGCACGCTCGCCCCCGGAACCGTCCTGTGCACCGGCACCCCGGGAGCCACCGTGATCAGCCCCGGCGACACGGTCCGGTCGGTCGTCGAGGGTGTCGGCATCCTCACCCACCCCGTGCGGTGACCGGCACGTCCGCCACCGTCACGCCACACACGAAGGAGGGCGAGGTGCTCGACCGCCGCAGCACGGTCGTCGACCGGATCGACGAGGCGATACGGCGTTTCCCCGACGCCGCCGCCATACGCAATGCCGAACGCCTCCTGACCTACCGCGAGTTCGGCGGCCTGGTCGACGACTTCGCGCGCCTGCTGTCCGAGCGCACCGGACCCGGTGAGTTCGTCGGCATCGGCAGCCACCGCGACATCGGGGCCGTCGTCGCGATCGTCGGCGCCCTCAAGGCGCGCCGCCCGTTCGTCGTTGTCGACGGCCGGGACAGCGCGGCCTCCAACCGCGCCAAGGTGGGCCTGCTTGGCCTGCGGACGCTGGCGGACACGACCGCGCCCGACGGCGGGGTCACCCTCGGCGACGTACCGGAGCAGTGGCTGCCCGCGGGCTCCCCGCCCCGGCCGCCGCTGCCGGACGACGTCGGCTACGCCATCCACACCTCCGGCTCCACCGGCCGCCCCAAGTGCGTCCTCGTGCGGGCCGACCCCCTGGCCCTCGTGGTCCGGGACCACGTCGACCGGCTGGAGGTGGGGCCCGGCTCGCGGACGCTCCAGTTCGCCCGGCTGACCTTCGACGGCTGCCTCACCGAGATCCTCTGGACGCTGACCGCGGGAGCCTGCCTCGTGGTGCTGGACGAGCAGCGGCTCACCCCCGGCACCGTCCTGGCCGAGACCCTGGAGGAGTTCGGCATCACCCACCTGAAGACCACGCCGTTCGCGCTGACCGTCACCGAGCCGACCCCCGGCATGCGGCTGCGGCACGTGATCAACGGCGGTGGCCCGTGCCGCCCGTCCGTGATCCGCACCTGGTCGACGGCGAGCGCCTTCCACAACGCCTACGGGCTGACCGAGACCGCCGTGTGCAACCTGCTCAGCGACCCCCTCGCACCGGAGGCCCACCGGCACGCGGTGCCGCTCGGCACCGTCGTCGGCGCGTGCGGGTACCACCTGCGTCCGGTCGCGGGGGAGGAGTCCGTCACCGGCCGCGGCGAACTCGTCGTCACCGGGGAGAGCGTGGCGCTCGGCTACCTCACCGAGGAGGGACTGTCGCCGTTCGGCGCGCCCGGAACCGAACCCGCCTACGCCACCGGCGACATCGTCGAGGAGCGGGACGGCGCCCTGTACTTCGTCGAGCGGGTGGACCGCCAGGTCAAGGTCCGCGGCTACCGCCTGGACCCTGGCGAGATCGAGAACGCGGTCTGCCGGCTGGACGGGGTCCTGGACGCCGTGGTCGCCGCCGAGGCGCACGACGGTCTCCGCGGCGGCGACCCGGACGTGCTCGTCTGCTACTACCGGGGCGGCGGCGACCCCCGCCTCCTGCGCAAGGGCCTGGAGGCGGTCCTGGACCCGTACAAGATCCCCTCGGTCTTCGAACGCGTCGAGGTCTTTCCGCACACGCCGAACGGCAAGATCGACCGGGACGCGCTGGGGGCGGGCCGGCGCGAGCACCTGACCCCGCCGGACACCCCGGAGGCCGGAGCGGACCAGCGGATCCTGCACCTCGTGCGCAACCTCACCGGGGTGGAGGACATCGGGCTCGAGGACAACTTCTTCGACGTCGGCGGCGACTCCGCCACCGCCGTCGTCCTCGTCACCCAGATGCGCGGACTGGGCTGGGTGGACGCCGGCGTCCGCGACGTCCTGCGTGCGGAGAACCTGCGGGTCCTCGCGGAGCAGCTCCAGGAACGGGGCGTGTAGCGCCATGTGCGGCCTGTGCGGAACCTTCGCCCCGGACGGCACCCTCGACAGGACCGTCTCCGCCACCATGCACGCCCGGCTCACCCACCGGGGGCCCGACGAGAGCTACTCGCTGAGCACCCCGACGCTCTCCATGAAGCTCGGCCGCCTCGGGATGACCGGGCTGCGCGACGGCTGGCAGCCCGCCGAGGACACCACCGGCCGGTACGCGGCCGTGACCAACGGGGAGATCTACAACGCTCCCGAACTGACCCGGCGCCTGGGCCTCCGGCCGGCGAACCGCGTCGACGTGGCCCTCGTGCCCGAACTGTTCGCCCGGTACGGGACCGACGGGCTGAAGATGATCGACGGACAGTTCGCCACCGCCATCTACGACCGGACCCGCGACCGGCTGCACCTGGGCCGCGACCGGTTCGGCGTCTGCCCGCTCTTCTACACCGTGGCCGGCGCCCACACCCACTTCGCCTCCGAGCTGAAGACCCTGGTGACCTCCGTCCCCGGGACCTGGAAACTCGACGTCACCGCCGTCGACCAGTACTTGTCCCTGGGGAACGTCGTCGCGCCCAGGACCCTGGTCCGCGACGTCCACGCGGTCCCGCCCGGCTGCGTGGTGACCTTCGGCGACGGTGAACCGCGGACCGCCCGCTACTGGCGCTACGGCGAGTTCGACACCACCGCCCCGCCCGCCACCGGCCCGGAGATCCGGGACGTGCTCGCCGGCGCGATCCGGGACCGCCTGCGCGCCGACGTCGAGATCGGGGCCTACCTCAGCGGCGGGTTCGACTCCTCCACTCTCGTGGTGGAGGCCTCCCGGCTGCTCGGCAGGGCGCCCAGGACGTTCTCCGTGCTCTTCGAGGACGCCGCCCTGGACGAGGGCCGCTTCCAGCGCGAGGTGGCACGCGCGGTGGGAAGCGACCACCGGCAGATCCACTGCGGACCCGCGGACGTCGCCGCCGGCTTCGAGGACATGGTGCGCCACTGCTGCTACCCGCAGCGCGAGACGTACAACGTGGCCGCCCGCATGCTCTCCGACGACGTGCGCCGGGCCGGCGTCAAGGGGGTCATCTCCGGAGAGGGCGCCGACGAGCTCTTCTTCGGCTACGACTCCTACGTCTTCGACGCCGCCCGCCGCGCGCCGACGCCCGCCCGCGACGAGAACGCCCACGCCTGGGGCCGGGCGGACTTCGGCTGGGAGGTCGACTGGGACCGGGCCGCACGCAGACGCCGCTCCTGCTTCACCCCGCGGGCGGAGGAGGCCCTGGCCGGGACGGAGTTCTGGCGGGAGAGGCTGATCCCCTACAGCGACAAGGAGGCCGCCGCCCTCACCCCGATGCAACTGCGCTCCATCGCCGACGTGTACGTCCAGCTCGGCGGCCACCTCCTCGGCGACCACGGCGACCTGATGCTGATGGCGAACTCCATCGAGGGCCGCTACCCCTTCCTCGGCAACGACGTCGTCGACCTCGCGCTGCGCACCCCCGACGACCACAAGGTGGCCGACTTTGAGGGCAAGGCCGTTCTGAAGGCCGCCTACACCGGCGTGGTACCCGCCCAGGTGGTGGGCCGCGCCAAACAGGGCTTCACGGCGTACGGCTTGGACGCGATCTCCGACGACCGCAACGCCGCACGCTGGCGCGACCTGGTCGCGGCCACCGGGATCTTCGCACCGGACGCCCTCGAACGGCTGACGGCCGATCCGGTGCCCGACAAGTGGGACGTGCGGCTCAGCCTGATCAGCATCAGCGCGATCATCGACGAGTTGGGACTGGAGCTGTGACCGGAACCGTGACCGGAACCGAACCGGACGCGTGGAACGACGTCATCGGCGAACACCGCTGGTGCTCCCCCGAGACGGTCTGGGTGGAGGAGGGACATGAGTACGGCCGGGAACACGTCAGCGAACTGGCCGCGGCCGTCGAGAGGGCCGTCCGCCGGTCCGAGGGCGCGCGCGTGGTGTGCCTGCGGGCGGACACCCGGCTCGGGTTCTTCGCCGGACAGCTGGGAGTGTGGCGGGCGGGAGGCCTGGCCGTGGCCGACGACGGGAGCCTCGCCCCCGACGTGCTCGACCGCGTCCGGCCGGACCTGACCCTGTTCGTCCGGGTGGGCGAGACGGCGCAGGACCACCGGGCCGAGGAGGTCGCCCGCGCGGCCGAGCCGCTCCCCGCCGACCGCGTCCCGGCCGACGTGGTGGCGGTCAATTTCACCTCGGGCAGCACCGGCCGGCGCAAGGCCGTCGCGGTGACCCGGGGCAACCTGCTCGCCCTGTTCGCCTGCCGGGGCCTGGACGTCCCCACCGACGGGTCGCCGACGGCCGGCGGATTCGCCGCCCCCGCCTTCGACGGCTGGTGGTTCGACACCTGGAAGGCGGTGGCCGCGGGGGGCCGGGTCGTCCGCCTTCCCCACGTCAACGACGACGTGTTCGCCTGGCCGGAACTGGCCGAGCGCTACGCCGTCGACCGGGTCCTCCTGCCCGCCGCCGTCGTCACCACCGTGGTCGGCGCCGCGCCCGAGTGCCTCGCCGGCATCCCGTGGATCTTCAGCGGCGGCGAGCAGTTCCACGCCGCCACCTACCGGCAGGCCCGCGGCGCCGGACTGACCAACCGCTTCGTCAACCTCTACGGCCCCACGGAGGCGACCTTCGCCACCCACCGGTACGACCTGCCGGAGGGCTTCACGGCCGACACCATCCCGATCGGCACCCCGCTGGATGGCTGCGAACAGACCCTGCTGCCCGCGGACGACTCCCGGCGGCACCTGGAACACCTCGTGGTGTCCGGACCCCTGGTCTGCGCCGGATACCTGGACGACGGACGGCTCGCCGAGCCGTTCCCGGTGCGGCGGGGGCATGCCACCTACCGGACCGGTGACCTGGTGCACCAGGACTCCTCCGGAGCGCTCGTGTACGCCGGGCGGCTGGACAGCCAGATCAAGGTCAACGGCACCCGGGTGGACACCGAGGCCCTCCAGTCCGCGGCGAGCGCCGTCCCCGGCGTCCTGGACTGCCGGGTCGCCCAGGACGCCCGGGGCACCGTGGCCTTCGTCCGGCTCGCCGGGGACTCCCCGGCGCGGGAGACGGTACGGGCCGGACTCGAACCGCTCGTCCGCTCGTTCTCCGACGCCATACGGCTCCACCTCGTCGACGCGTTCCCGACGAAGGCGGGCGGAAAGATCGACTTTCCCTCACTCATGGACGACGCCCACACGGAAAGGACCGGCAAGCGATGACACAGCTGTCACCGGCCATGATCCTGGAGTGCCTCTCCAAGGTCTTCCCCCACGAACTGACCGAGGACACCGACATCTTCGAAGCGGGAGTCGACTCGCTCGTCGTCTTGCGGGTCCGGGCCCTGATCAAGCAGCAGACCGGCGTCAAGGTGCCGGGACACGTGTTCTTCGAGGGCCGCACCCCCCTGCGCATCGCCGAGAAGGCAGGAGCGCTCCATGCTCGTGGTTGAGAACAGCTCACTCTACTCGGCCGAGTTCTTCGCCGCCGACGACCCCTGGACCTACCTCTCCCACCTGCGCGAGAACCACCCCGTCTCCATCCACCGCAGGGCCGACGGCTACGAGTTCTACGCCCTGACCCGCTACGCCGACGTCTACGACGCGTACGTCGACCACACCCGGCTCAGCTCCGCCTACGGCACGATGATCGACGGGTCGTACCGCCCGGAGAAGGACTCCGCCTCCGGGCGGATGCTCATCGTCGCGGACCGGCCCGAGCACACCGCCCTGCGGCGGCCGATCAAGCACAGCGGATTCAACCGCGACATGCTGGACAAGGTCGGCCGGACGGTACGCCGCAACCTGCGCTCCGTGCTCGCCGAACTCTCGGTGGGCGACCGCATCGACTTCGACAAGGTCGTGGCCCCCGAACTACCCAAGGGCGTCCTCGAAGTCCTCTTCGGCATCGCGCCGGCCGACGCCCACACGCTGCTGGAAGCCACCCGCACGATGATCGGCTACCGGGACGAGGCCTACACCGGCGCGTCGCCCCTGGAATCCCTGGTCGACGCCCAGATGGAAGTCCTCGACTTCATCGACGGCCTCATCGGCGAGCGCATCGCGTCGGGCTCCACCGACGACATGATCGGCTTCCTCGCCCAGCTCGTCGCCTCCGGCGACATGCCGCGCGACGTGGCCCTGCTCAACGGGCTCAACGTCGCCGTCGGCGGGAACGAGACCACCCCTCACACCGCCAGCCTCACCGTCGACACCATCCACCGCGAGCGCGCCCAGTGGCTCAAGGTCGTCGCCGGGGACGTGCCCGCCGACGTCGCCACCCAGGAGTTCCTGCGCTGGACCTCCACCAACAGCTACGTCCAGCGGCTGACCGTCGAGGAGTTCCCGGTCGGCGGGGAGGTCATACCGGCCGGCAGCTTCGTGACCCTGTGGAACATGGCCGCCAACCGCGACCCGGCGGTCTTCGACCAGCCCGACGCGTTCGTGATCGACCGGCAGGACAACAAGCAGCTGGCGTTCGGCGCCGGCGTCCACCGCTGCATCGGCGCACCCGTGGCCACCCTGGAGATCCAGACCTTCGTTGAGGAACTCGCCGCCTGGGACAAGGCCTTCGTCGTCGTCGAGGAGCCGCAGCGGCTGCGCTCCAACTTCATGCTGGGGCTGACCGAGCTGCGGGTCGAAGTGGTCGACGCCAAGGACGTCGGCGCATGAGCGGGCCGCAGGGGACCAGCCTGCTCGTCGCCTTCCCCGCAGCGGGCTCCGGCGGCACCACGCTGGAACAGCTGGAGAAGCTCGCCGCCCGGCGCGGCATGGGTTTCCTGTCGCTGCCGAACCCGCCGACGGCCGAGGCCGTCGAGACCGGCGAGTGGCAGCGGGAGTGCCTGGCCGGACTGTCCCGCGCCCTGGACGACACGGGCGCGGGGCGGGTCCTGCTGGCCGGGCACTGCATGGGCGGGTTCTCCGCGCTGCGCCTGCGGGACCCCCTCGCCGAGCACGCCGGACGCGCCGTCGGGGTGCTGCTCCTCAACACACCCTGCCCGGACGGCGAGGGCCGGATCCCGACCATGTCGGAGCTGGCGGACGAGGAGATCGCCCAGATCCTTGCGCACGAGGGCTTCCCGCAGGATCTCCTGGACGACGAGGACGTGCTCGCCGAGGTGGCCGGCCGGCTGCGGGCGGAGGCCTCGGTCGCCGACGGACTCGCCCGCCGGCTGCACACGGACGGCGTCCCGCCGGAGGTCCTGCACGTACTGTCGACCCGCGGCGACTTCTTCATCCCGCCGCGCCACTGCGTCACCTGGCACGAACGGGTCCGCGGCGAGACCCATGTGACGGTCGCGGACGGCGGCCACGCCATCGACGCCGGCCTGGCCGGACTGCTCGAGAGGACCGTCGACGCCGCTCTGGCCGACATCCGAACGGAGATTGAGTGAAGGACCTGCACAAGTCGCTGGGCGGGGTGGTCGGAACCTTCCTGGCCCTGTCCACGATCCTGGGCAGCGGCATGATGATCCTGCCCGGCATCAGCTACCACACCCTGGCCCGGTCCGCCTGGATGCCGTGGGCCGTGGCCGCGCTCGCGGTCGTCCCCCTGCTCTACTGCTACGCCTGGCTCGGACAGCGCCATCCGTCCGCGTCGGGGGTGGCGCACTACGCCGGGGTGGCCTTCAATCCGGCCCTGGCGCGCACGGCGGGGACGGCCGCGACGTTCGCCCTGGTCGCGGGCATCCCGGCGACCGCGCTCACCGGCGGGCACTACCTCGCCGAGTTCACCGGCGCCGGGGCCCTCACCTGGCTGTTCCCGGTGCTCGTCCTGGGCGTCGCCACCGCCGTCGCGTACGCCGGCACGGGCGTCTCCGGAAGACTCCAGGTGGTCCTGGTGATCGCCCTCTTCGTCATGATCGTGTGCGTGGCCCTGGTGGCGCTCGGCTCGAACGGCGTCCGGGCGCCGGCCACCCGGCTGCCGCCGTCCGGCTCCTTCGGCATGGTGCTGACCGCCGTGTTCGTCGCCTTCACCGGCTGGGAGACGGTGGCGTTCACCTTCGAGGAGCACAAGAGGCCCGACATCATCCCGCGCGTGTTCGCCGCCTCGTACGTCATCGTCGTGGCCCTCTACGCGCTGCTGCTGCTCAGCCTCTTCGCCACCGTGGACCCGGACGACGACGGACTGCGGTCGGCGCCGCTGCTGCTGCTTGCCGAACGGGCCCTGGGCGGCCTCGGGCGCCCGGTCGCCCTGGTCCTGGTGACCGGAGTCATCACCGCCAACGTCCTGGCGTCGGTCCTCGCCCTGTCCCGCCTCGTCTTCGGCATGGCGCGCGACCACCACCTCCCGGCCGCGCTGGCGCGCCTGCGCGAGCGGGACGGCAACCCCGTCACCGCCGTCGTGGCGGTGGGAACGCTCCTTGTGCTGATCGCCGTCCTCAGCACGAGCGGCCTCGTACCGCTGGAGCACCTGTTCACCTTCTCCGGCGGCGTCTACTTCGTCCTGTACGGGGTCGGGGCGGCGGCGTTCGCCCGGCTCGCGACCGGCGGGACGGCCCGGGTGGTCACGGTCCTGTGCGCGGTGACGGTCCTGGGGGTCACCCTACTGGCGGGCCCGTCCATGTGGCTGTGCTGGGGCCTGTTCGCGGTCCTGTTCGCGGTCGTCATCCTGACGCGCCGCCGGAACGCGCGGGAACCCGAACCCGAGCGCACCCGGATCTGAGCCCCGACCCCTGACGGACCCGACTCCGACGGACCCGACCGACTGGAGGCAGACAGCATGACCGGTGACCGACCCCACCTCGTACTCTTCCCCGGCGCGGGATCCTTCGGGAGCGAGTTCCAGGCCCTGCGCTCGACGGCCGGACCGGACAGCACGGTACTGCGCTATCCCGGCCGCGGCACGGGAGAGGCCGTCTCCTTCGAGGCGGTCGTCGCGTCGTGCGCCGACCGGATCGCCGCCCTGCCGGCCGGGCGGGTGGTGCTTCTCGGACACAGCTACGGCGCGTACCTCGCCTACGCGACGGCGCTCGCGCTCGACCGGCGGCCGGTGGACGTCTCGCTGCTGATGGTCGCCGGGGCCTCGGCGCCCGACCTGCTGCGCGTGCCGCCGGAGGCGACGGAGTCACCGAAGGCCGCGGCCGCCTATCTCGACGCCGTCGACCCCGGACAGATGGCGGCCGCCGCGCCGGAGTGGCGCGACGCAGTGGCCGAGACGGTCCAGCAGGACCTGCGGGTGCTGGCGGGCCTTACCCTCCCTTCCCCGCCGGCCCGGGTCTCCTGCCCCGTCGTCGGCCTGCGGGGAACGGGGGACCCGCTGACGAGCGACGCCTCGCTCGCGGGATGGCGGCGCTTCACCCGGCGGGACTTCGACCCGCGGACCTTCGACGGCGGCCACTCCGACCTCCTCGGCGACCCGGGACTCATCGCCCTGGTCCACGAGGAGCTGACCCGAGGGACGGCCGGGGTCCATCCGTCCGACCACCGCACGACGGATCCCTCCCCACGCTGACCCGCCGCGGATCCGCCGCCCGGCGGGCCGGAACGTCTAGGGTCGGGCCATGATCACCTGCGTAGTGAGGTACGTCATCGATCCGGCGAAGACCGAGGCGTTCGAGCGCTTCGGTCGCCGCTGGATGACGCTGGTCGACACGCACGGAGGCACCCACCACGGCTATTACCTGCCCGCCGAGGGGGCGAGCGACGAAGCACTCGCGCTGTTCAGCTTCCCCGGCCTCGCCGAGTACGAGAAGTACCGCGAGCTGTTCGGCCGGGACCCGGAGTTCATCGAGGCCGACCGCATCCGCGACGAGAGCGGCTGCGTACTCCGCCACGAACGCGCCTTCATGAGGCCGCTCGACCCCGATTTCTGACGTCCGTCTCCGGACCTCACTCCGAAACAATCGGCGGACCGGACGCGGGTGTCGGCTGCTCGTCGGCCCACTCGGCGAAGGTGGTGAGCGGGACGCCCAGTTCCCGGGCGAACTCGGGCCGGGCGGGTTGGAGGACGGCGTTGTTCCACTCGTGTCCGGCTCCCCACTGCTCGCCTACAACGCGCGGGCGCTGCACACCGGCGCTGAGGCCGGGGTGCACACCGCGGCGGGCCTGCGCGGCCCTGCGCGTACTCATCGAAGGGACCGACCTGCCTGTTGTGGTGGCCGAAGATCATCCAGGGCGTCGCCGATGTCCGGAAGGGCGATCCCGCACGGCTCTTGGCCCTGTCCCGGGCGTTCAGCGGTCAGGATGGCGTAGGCGGCCTCGCTGAAGTTGCCGCCCCCGCCCTCGGCGTTGGCACGATGACGCATCAGGACCGCGTGACGGCCGGGGGAGCCTCTTTGATGATGGCCTCACAGGCCGAGGCGACAGAATGAGCTGGGAAGCCCTGTGGTGGCTGGCTGGCGGCCTTGCTTGGTTCGGCACCCTGGCGGCTATGGTGGTGTTCGGAGACGACGGGAGTGTGACCCGGCACGACCGGGTGCGTGAACTCCTCGGCCAGCTCTCCACGGATGCAACCCTGAACAGCGCATGGCCCGAACTGGAGGACGTCAACCAATACGGCACGCGACGCCTCCTGACGGCCTACGAGCGCGCAGAGAGCGCCCGGTCCGCAGCCAGCAGGATGCGAGGGCGGCTGCGCTACAGCGAGGCCGTGACCGAGTTGGAGAACGCCTTGTCGGCAGCGACCCTTGACGCTCGCGTACTGGGCAACAAGACGCCTGTCGAGCTTCTTGAGTCGAGGACTCCGACCGACAAGCGTGGCCACCCCTCCGGAACGCGACGCCCGTCACTCGCTCATTACAAGTAGTACGAAGGATCCCGGAACCGCTCGAGTCCGGACTCACTGATTCTTCAGCAAGCCACCCGCAGCCCGGCATCCCATCCGGTCCGGGTGTCGGCGCCCGCGCGGACGCGGAGCCGACGGCCGACCGCTCCCGGATGAAGGGCGCACATGACTGGCGCACTGGTTGAGGCGCGGCCTACAGGTGCCGGGCGCGCGGTCGGGGCGCGGGCAGCGCCGCCGCGACGGCCAGGCTGCTCGCTACCCAGGCACCGGCCCCGACCGCGACGGCGCCCGCGACGGACCCGTGGACCGAGGCAACGGTCAGCGCACACCCCAAGGCCCCGCTGAGCAGGCCCGCGGTGGCGGAGAGCTCGGCTTCCGCTCCGCCCCGGCGCAGCAACTGCTCGACCAGGGCCCGCACGCCGGCCGCGACCGCCACGATCACCGGCCCGGTCACCGTGCCGGCCAGCACCGCCGCCCACCAGGGCGCCGGGCTCCACACCAGCAGGGCGACCATCGCGGCCGCGGCGATCAGCATCGCCGTGAACACCCCGAGAGCGCTGCCCTGCCCGTCGGGCTGATCACCGTCGGCCGTCCGCGCCTCCATGCGCGAGCCGGCCGCGACGCAGATGCCGGCCAGCAGCCCCAGCAGACCGGCGAGGAGCCCGGGAACGGCGGTGAACACTGCCAGCTGCCCGCCGACCAGGAC
>NZ_JBHXLV010000081.1:0-25771 GCF_042721685.1 Streptomyces sp. NPDC058459
CCCCCGGAATGCGCTTCCGGGGGCCTTCGCGCATCGTGAGAGGGAGCCGCTAGGCCATCCTGAGCGCCGTCGCCATCGTGGTCAGGCGGTCGAAGGACGCGGTGCCCGACACCACGGTGGTGGAACCGGGGGTGCCCTCCAGGACGAGGGCGTCGTAGCGGCCGCCGGTGTAGCGGGTCCAGGTGCGGCCGTCGATCTTCTCGGTCGCCTCGGTCGCCCTGGCGCCCTGGGTGGCCTGCTCGATGAAGTCGGAGCGCTTCTGGGCCGACTGCTCGACCTGTACGTACTGGCCCTCGGGGTCCTGGAAACCGAGATGCCAGCGGTCGGACTCCCCGCCGCGGAAGCGGACGGAGGTCGCCTTCCAGGTGTCCGGCAGCCCCTCGGGGGCCGCCACCGGATAGCTCACGGCCCTGCGTGCCGTGGTCGTCTCGACCGTGTAGTCGACCCGGGGGAGGTCGGGCTCGTGGTCGTCGTGCGGGACGAAGACGTAGATGACCGCCGCCGCGATACCGATCAGGGCCAGGGAGAGGATCATGTCCCGGACCGTCTTCTGCTTGCCGTTCGAACCTGCCACGTCTCCTATGGTCTCAGGTCTCCCCCGTGCTCATCCGTGGGGCCCCCTGCTCATTTTGTAAGCCCGGAGATAGAGTCACCCCATACCCATCCGGCCGTCGTCGTATCAGAAAGGTGCGCTCCGATGACCGAGCATCATCATCTGCCGTCCGAACTCGATGTGCCCTCCGAGGCCCCTGACCGCAATCTCGCCCTGGAACTGGTCCGGGTCACCGAAGCCGCCGCCATGGCCGCGGGCCGCTGGGTCGGCCGCGGCGACAAGAACGGTGCCGACGGTGCCGCGGTGCGCGCCATGCGGTCCCTCGTCTCCACCGTGTCGATGAACGGCGTCGTCGTCATCGGCGAGGGCGAGAAGGACGAAGCGCCGATGCTCTTCAACGGGGAGCAGGTCGGCGACGGGACGGGCCCCGAGGTCGACATCGCCGTCGACCCGATCGACGGCACCACACTGACGGCCAAGGGCATGGCGAACGCGATCGCCGTCCTGGCCGCCGCCGAGCGCGGCGCCATGTTCGACCCGTCCGCCGTGTTCTACATGGACAAGCTGGTCACCGGGCCCGAGGCCGCCGACTTCGTGGACATCGACGCGCCCGTGTCGGTCAACATCCGCCGGGTCGCCAAGGCCAAGCGGTCCGCGCCCGAGGACGTGACGGTCGTCATCCTGGACCGGCCCCGGCACGAAGGGGTCATCAAGGAGATCCGGGACACCGGCGCGCGGATCAAGCTGATCTCCGACGGCGATGTGGCGGGCTCCATCCTGGCGCTGCGCGAGGGCACAGGCATCGACCTGCTGCTCGGCGTCGGCGGCACCCCGGAGGGCATCATCTCGGCCTGTGCGGTGAAGTGCCTGGGCGGCACGATCCAGGGCAAGCTATGGCCCAAGGACGACGAGGAGCGGGAGCGGGCGGTCGCCGCCGGCCACGATCTGGACCGGGTGCTGACCACGGACGATCTGGTGAGCGGGGAGAACGTGTTCTTCGTGGCCACCGGGATCACCGACGGGGAGCTGATGCGAGGAGTGCGGTACCGGTCCGAGACCGCCACCACCGAGTCCATCGTGATGCGGTCGAAGTCGGGGACCGTACGGAAGATCTCTTCCGAGCACCGGCTGAGCAAGCTGCGGGCCTACAGCGCGATCGACTTCGAGCGGGCGAAGTAGCGGATCAGGGGGCGCGGACGGCTTCGCGAACGCCGGTCCGCCGCGGCTGGTCGCGCGGTTCCCCGCGCCCCTGAACGCTTCGGCTCAGCCCGCTATGCGGGTCGCCGTCGTCTTCTGGAGTTCCACCTCGCGCCTGCGCCGACGGGCCAGCACCACGCGGCGCTCGGCGGCGGTCAGACCGCCCCACACGCCGTACGGCTCGGGCTGGAGCAGGGCGTGTTCGCGGCACTCGATCATCACCGGACAGCGGGCGCACACCCGCTTCGCCGCCTCCTCCCGGGACAGCCGGGCGGCGGTCGGCTCCTTCGACGGGGCGAAGAACAGACCGGCCTCGTCGCGGCGGCACACCGCCTCGGTGTGCCAGGGCGCGTCCTGATCCCTGTCTCGCGCCGGGCCCCGCTGGGCCGGAACGGCGGCTACCTGCAGGGACGAATGCGGCGGTTGCAGCACGGTCTACTCCTGACGACGGATTCGCTAGCGAGAGACGATGCAGCAAGCCCTACCCGTTGTGCGCGCGCCTATGCACTGCGTTCCCAACGACCGGCCAGGGAAGGCCTGTTCGGCATCAGTGACCGAGGTGCTTGCGCAGCTTCCCGTCGACCTTGCCGAGCTTGTCCTGGACCCGGTCGAGAATGTCCGCCACGAACCTGCCGCGCCGGGGCCGCGCCTCCACATTGCCGAGCACCGACCAGCCGTCGACATAGATCACCGGAGCGTCCGACTGGACCGAGTCCAGCGTGCTGACCTCGAAGTTGCCCAGCACACTGCCGCCGGTGCCGCGCAGCGACACGTTCTCCGGGACCCGGATCTGGACGTCCCCGAAGACCGAGACCGCCTTGATCACCACCTGCTGGTACTCGAACACCGCCTCGCTGAGGTCTATCTCCACGCTGCCGAACACCGCGAACGCGTGCACCCGGCGGCCGGCGCGCCAGCGGCCCCGGCGCACGGCGCTGCTGAAGACGGCGACCACGCTGGTGTCCGCGTCGGCCGGGAGCGAGCCGGGCGGCGGGCGGTGCGGGACGGAGGCGTACGCCGGCGCCGCCGGGCGGGCGTGGGCGGCGGGCAGGTCGCGTATGAAGGTGTCCAGCGCGCCGACGGTCTTGGTGTGCAGCACCCCCTCCACGCGCTCGGCATGCTCCTCGGCGGTGAGCCGGCCTTCGGCCAGGGCGTCACGGAGGATGTCGGCGACCCGGTCGCGGTCGGCGTCCGAGGCGCGCAGGTCGGCCGGGGGCGGGGCGGTGTCCGCGGGCTGGGCGTGCTTCTGAAGGTCCACGGCAGCAGCGTACCCAAACGCGATAGATCGCGACTAGGCCCTGTGGACAACTACCGGCCGGCCCCGCCGGACGGCAAGTGAGTCCTACCTCACCGGAGCGATGTCCGAGCCGGGTTCTACGCTGGACAGGCTCGCCGGCGTCGGCGCGCGCCGTCCGTCGAGTGAGGAATGGGCTGAGATGCCTGAGTTCGCGTACACCGATCTGCTCCCCCAGGGAGAGGACACCACGCCCTACCGGCTGGTGACCTCCGAGGGCGTGTCCACCGTCGAAGGGCCCGACGGGCGGACGTTCCTCAAGGTGGAGCCGGAGGCGCTGCGCAAGCTGGCCGAGGAGGCCATCCACGACATCCAGCACTACCTGCGGCCCGCCCACCTCGCCCAGCTGCGCCGGATCATCGACGACCCGGAGGCGTCGGGCAACGACAAGTTCGTCGCCCTGGACCTGCTGAAGAACGCGAACATCGCGGCGGCCGGCGTGCTGCCCATGTGCCAGGACACCGGCACGGCGATCGTCATGGGCAAGCGCGGCCAGAACGTGCTCACCGAGGGCGGCGACGAGGCGGCGCTGAGCCGCGGCATCTACGACGCGTACCTGAACCTCAACCTGCGCTACTCGCAGATGGCTCCGCTCACCATGTGGGAGGAGAAGAACACCGGCTCCAACCTCCCGGCGCAGATCGAGCTGTACGCGACCGACGGCGGCGCCTACAAGTTCCTCTTCATGGCGAAGGGCGGCGGCTCGGCCAACAAGTCCTTCCTGTACCAGGAGACGAAGGCCGTCCTGAACGAAGCCTCCATGATGAAGTTCCTGGAGCAGAAGATCCGTTCGCTGGGCACGGCCGCCTGCCCGCCGTACCACCTGGCGATCGTGGTCGGCGGCACGTCCGCCGAGTTCGCGCTGAAGACCGCGAAGTACGCCTCCGCGCACTACCTGGACGAGATCCCGGCCGAGGGCTCGCCGCTCGGCCACGGCTTCAGGGACAGGGAACTGGAGGAGAAGGTCTTCGAGCTGACCCAGAGGATCGGCATCGGCGCGCAGTTCGGCGGCAAGTACTTCTGCCACGACGTGCGCGTGGTGCGCCTGCCCCGGCACGGCGCGTCCTGCCCGGTCGCCATCGCGGTCTCCTGCTCGGCCGACCGCCAGGCCGTCGCCAAGATCACCGCCGAGGGCGTGTTCCTGGAGCAGCTGGAGACGGACCCGGCGCGCTTCCTGCCGGAGACGACGGACGAGCACCTCGACGAGTCCTCCGACGTCGTGAAGATCGACCTCAACCAGCCGATGGACGACATCCTCGCCGAGCTGACCAAGTACCCGGTCAAGAGCCGTCTCTCGCTGACCGGCCCGCTGGTCGTGGCCCGCGACATCGCGCACGCCAAGATCAAGGAGCGGCTGGACGCGGGCGAGGACATGCCGCAGTACCTGAAGGACCACCCGGTGTACTACGCGGGCCCGGCCAAGACCCCCGAGGGCTACGCCTCCGGTTCCTTCGGCCCGACCACCGCCGGGCGCATGGACTCCTACGTGGAGCAGTTCCAGGCGGCCGGCGGCTCCAAGGTGATGCTGGCCAAGGGCAACCGCAGCAAGCAGGTCACCGACGCCTGCGACGCGCACGGCGGCTTCTACCTCGGCTCCATCGGCGGCCCGGCCGCCCGCCTCGCCCAGGACTGCATCAAGAAGGTCGAGGTCCTGGAGTACGAGGAGCTGGGCATGGAGGCGGTCTGGAAGATCGAGGTCGAGGACTTCCCGGCCTTCGTCGTGGTGGACGACAAGGGCAACGACTTCTTCACTTCGCGGGAACCTGAACAGCCCACGTTCACCAGCATCCCGGTGCGGGGCCCTGGCCTCGCCTGAGTCACCCCCGGACAGCCTCACAGAGCCCTCGGCACACGTCGGGGGCTCTGTTGTTGCCCGTGGGCCAGACGGGCCCGCACCGGGTTACCCAGAGCCCCGCCGAGGCCACGGTTTACCCGACCACGCGAATATTGGCGTTGCCGCGTAGACGGGCCTGTCGGCCCCTCGTACCGTCGTAGGCGCCACGCCCCAACAGGGGCCAGCCACAAGGGGGTTTCGGCATGGCGCGCGAGGAACTGACCCGACTGACCGGCAATGGAAACGGCACCTGTGGGAAGGACGACTGCCCGAACGTCTACCGCACCGCCGACGGCTCTTTCGTCGTACAGGGCGACCTTTCCCAGGCGTTCACGCCGCCCGAGGGTGAAGGGATTGTAGAGATCCCCGAAGACGTGCTGAGGGAGGCCGTTCGTGTTCTTGGCTGGTGAGGAATGGGCGGCACGCTTCGAGGGCTTCCAGCGGGAAGCGTGGAGGCTTGAGACCCTGCCCCAATACCTCATGCCGCAGGAAGAAGAAGAGTTCCAGGCTTTCAAGGCGGGGGCCCGAATCGATCCCCAAGCCGTATCGAATGAGTACACCGACCGGCTACGCCGACAGGCGGCTGAGGGGCGCACTCAGGGCCGCGTGCACATCGTGACGCGGCCACTATCGGACTACCTGCAATTCGAGTTCGCGCAGTACTACGCCCCCCACGCGTTGGCGGGCGAACGCATCCGCATCCTCGACGTGACCGACCGGGATAACCCTCTGGCCGGCGTTCAGGACTTCTGGATGTTCGACCGCACCGAAGTGGTGCTCATGAATTACCATCCGGACGGACGACAGATCAGCCGTGAAGTCTACGAAGGGGACGTTGTCCCGTTCATCGAATACCAGCGGATCGCGGTAGCCGGGTCGGTGCCTCTTGAGGAGTACGTGAAGGGCATTGACCTTTGAGCCCGAGAGGCTAGGTCAATCAAGGTCCGACCTAGCGGAAGCCCTGAGAGGCCAGCGCAAGCGAGCCGGAAGGACACAAACCTGGCTCGCTCGCCGCTGCAGCATGTCTCAGACCAAGGTAAGCAACATCGAGGGCGGTAAGCTCACGCCCTCGCTTGTCGACGTTGAACTGATTCTGGAAGCCCTCGGGGCTGATGGCCCCCTGGCAGCCGAAATACTATCGTTGGCCAGGTCGGCAAACACGGAGTGGCAAGACCACTGGTCGTCTCGTCGCCGAGGCTTGGACAAGAAGCAGAACGAGCTAGCGAGGCTCGAAGCAGTCTCGACGGAGTTCCGCTTCTTCCTGCTCTCTATGATCACTGGACTTCTCGCCACACCCGAATACGTGCGCGCGAGCATCGCCGACGTTCCCGGCGACCAGTCGAAGACCATTGCGAAGAAGCTAGAGCGGCAACAGGTTCTTTACAGCGACTCGAAGTCGTTTACCTTCGTTCTCACCGAACAAGCGGTCAGATGGCCTCTATTGCCCCCCATGGCCATGGCTATGCAACTCGACCGGCTTGCATCCGTCTCCCGCCTCCCGAACGTACGCCTAGGGGTGATCCCCTTGGGCGGGCACATTCCAGAGAGGCCGCTGAACACATTCACGCTCTATGACCGCCGCCTGGCCACCGTGGAGACCGGCACCGGAGCCCTGGTACTGCGCGACCACAGAGACGTCACAGCCTATCTCAAAGACTTCGAAACCTACGAGCGATACGCGCTATTCGGCGACGACTGCCGAGCCCTCTTGGCCGAGTGGTCCGTGGTATTTACCCGACAACGCAAATAAAGCGGGTAGCCTCGCGCCCTCATTGGCACCATGACCTGACAGACATGGAGCCGAGGGGCGATCGATGCTGGAACACAAGCCGCACGCTGAATCCCAATCCGGACCGGCGAGGAATCCCGGCCCAGAGCCGGTCGGTGTAGAGGGGTGCATGACATGCGCCGCTCTCGCCGAGTCGCGCGAATCGGCCCGTAGAGCCTGTGTGCCCCAAGCGGTGGCATGGGCTAACCGAGAGATTGGCAAGCCTCACCGCTCGGCCGGCAAGGGGCGGCGGCCTGTCGCTACGGTGTGGGGGGTGGCTGTATGACCGCGCGGAAGACTTACCCCGGCGAGCCTGTCGACCTCCCCCTAGACAGTTGGCTATACGAAGCTCGGCCCCAGCCCGGTTGCGCGCGGTGCGCGGACGAAATGGCGAAGCTCGACCAGGCCGTGAAGAGCGGCGACGCTAGCGCGCGGTTCGAGGCGGCGCGAAACGTCCGGCGGTGCTCCCACGGGGCCAAGCCGTGACCGTGGCCCCTGAAAGGCCAAGGAATAAGCCTCGGGCAGGAAGACGGCCCGTCGACCCCGGCCCGCTCACCTTCGGCGAGGTGTGGCAGCGACTCGCAGATCTCTGCGCTACATGCTTCGGACACCGGGAAGTGTGGTGCTCGCACTGTGCGGGCTTCGGGGGCTGCTGGGCGTGCAGGGGAAAGGAACGCTTTCGTTGCCCCGAGTGCGCGGCCGGGAAGACGCCCGCCCTTCAGTGGTGAGTCAAGCGCCGTTCAATCGCGCTGCGCGCGCTTTCAGGCCCTCGACCGGTAGAGAGGCTGGGTGATCACGCTTCCGTGCTTCTTAGAAGCGATGGCGCGCAAGCCCGAGGCTCGAAAGGCTCTCGTCGAGCGGATCGACGGCGAGAGACGGAGCCATCGGCAACCACAGCAGTTCGAGCCGGGAGGGATGCACTGACAAGGGTCGGAGGCCTTGAAGTTGCCATGATCTCTTCGAGTGGAGTCATCGGACGCTTCCGGCTTCCTCGACTGGCGGGATAGTGCGTGCGTCCACGCGAGCTGAACAAGACGAACGACTTCTTCCAGGTCCCGGCGCCCGCGCCGACGTTCACCTTCATCCCGGTCCGGGGGCCGGGCCTCGCCTGAGGACCCGCGCGGGGGGCCGGCCGGAGCGGCACCCTAGGGTGCCCGCATGACTTCTGAGGCTTATCTCTCCGGGCTGTTCTCGCTGGACGGCCGGGTCGCCGTCGTGACCGGGGGCAGCTCCGGGATCGGGCGCGGGATCGCCGAGGCGCTGGCGCGGGCCGGCGCCTCGGTGGTGGTCGTGGCCCGGGGCGGGGAAGCGCTGGCGGCGACCTGCGCCCAGCTGGCCGAACTCGGCTGCCGTGCCGGGTGGGTGAGCGGCGACCTGAGCACCCGTGAGGGGGTCCGGGCCGCCGCAGAGGAGGCGGCCGGGGTGTTCGGGGAGCCCGACATCCTCGTCAACTGCGCCGGGGTCAATGTGCGGCCGCCCTTCAGCGAGTTGAGCGACGAGGAGTGGGACCTGACCCTCGGCGTGAACCTCACCGCGCCGCACCTGCTCAGCCGGCGGTTCGGGCCCGGCATGGCCGGGCGGGGCTTCGGGCGGATCATCCACATCTCCTCCCAGCAGGCGCACCGCGCCTTCGTCCGCTCGGGGGCGTACGGGGTGTCCAAGGGCGCGCTGGAGTCGCTCGCGCGCTCCCAGGCCGAGGAGTGGTCGCCGTACGGTGTCACCGCCAACACGCTGGTGCCGGGCTTCGTGATGACGCCGCTCAACGCGCGGCTGTCGTCCGACCCGGAGAAGGTGGCGGCGCTGGCCGCGCGGACCATGGTGGGACGCAACGGCCTCGCCGAGGACTTCGCGGGCGCCGCCGTCTTCCTGGCGAGCCGCGCCTCGGGGTACGTCACCGGCCAGTCCCTCTTCGTGGACGGCGGCTTCTCCGTGCACTAGCGACGACCCCGTCCGGCCCCGCTCAGGAACATCACGGCGCTCCCGTTCGCTGTAGGGGGCATGACCGACGAGTACCGCATCGAGCATGACTCCATGGGCGAGGTCCGTGTCCCCGCCCACGCCAAGTGGCGCGCGCAGACCCAGCGCGCCGTCGAGAACTTCCCCGTCTCCGGCCGGCGGCTGGAGCGCGCGCACATCGAGGCGCTGGCCCGCATCAAGGGGGCGGCAGCGAAGGTGAACGCCGACCTGGGCGTGCTGGACCCGGACGTGGCCGACGCGATCCGGGCGGCCGCCGGGGAGGTGGCGGACGGCACCTGGGACGACCACTTCCCGGTGGACGTCTTCCAGACCGGCTCCGGCACCTCCTCCAACATGAACGCCAACGAGGTGATCGCCACCCTCGCCGGCGAGCGGCTGGGCCGGGACGTGCACCCCAACGACCAGGTCAACGCCTCCCAGTCGTCCAACGACGTCTTCCCCTCCTCGATCCACGTCGCGGCCACCGCGGCGGTCGTACACGACCTGATCCCCGCGCTGGAACACCTGGCCGCCGCCCTCACCCGCAAGGCGGAGGAGTTCGCGGACGTGGTGAAGGCGGGGCGCACCCATCTGATGGACGCGACTCCCGTGACCCTGGGCCAGGAGTTCGGCGGCTATGCGGCGCAGGTGACGTACGGCGTGGAGCGGCTGCGTTCCGCGCTGCCCCGGCTGGCCGAACTCCCCCTCGGCGGAACGGCGGTGGGCACCGGGATCAACACCCCGCCCGGCTTCTCGGCGGCGGTGATCGAGGAGGTGGCGCGGGTGACCGGGCTGCCCTTCACCGAGGCCCGCGACCACTTCGAGGCGCAGGGCGCGCGGGACGGGATCGTGGAGACCAGCGGCCAGCTGCGGACCGTCGCGGTGGGCCTCACGAAGATCGCCAACGATCTGCGCTGGATGTCCTCCGGCCCGCGCACCGGCCTGGCCGAGATCCGGCTGCCCGACCTCCAGCCGGGCTCCTCGATCATGCCGGGCAAGGTCAACCCGGTCGTACCGGAGGCGGTGCTGATGGTCGCGGCGCAGGTCATCGGCAATGACGCCACCATCGCCACGGCCGGCGCCGCCGGGAACTTCGAGCTGAACGTGATGCTCCCGGTGATGGCACGGAACGTGCTGGAGTCGGTGCGGCTGCTGGCCAACGCCTCCCGCCTGCTGGCCGACCGCACCATCGACGGCATCACCGCCGACCGGGAACGCGCCCGCGAGTACGCCGAGTCCTCCCCCTCGGTCGTGACCCCGCTCAACCGCTATGTGGGCTACGAGGAGGCCGCCCGGATCGCCAAGAAGTCGCTCGCGGAGCGGAGGACGATCCGTCAGGTGGTGCTGGAGGACGGTTATGTGGAGCGCGGCGACCTCACTCTGGAGCAGTTGGACGAGGCGCTGGATGTCCTGCGGATGACGCGCCCGTGACGGTCCGCGAACAGCTCCGCCGATTTCCCGCCACCTGTCCGTGAGGGTGACGCGCACCGCAGCACCGGGTGCTTCCGGCACCTAATATCTGTCCATGACGGACGACGAAGCGGTGAGACGAGCGGAAGCGGCCCCTGCGGCGTACTGGACGCCCGGCACCCCGATCCTGTGGCGGTACCGGGAGAACGCGGGCGTCGCGTTCCACATCGCGCGCCCCGTCACCGTCGTCCGGGACGACGCCGAACTGCTCGCGGTGTGGCTGGCTCCCGGCACCGAGTGCGTGAAACCGGTGCTGGCCGACGGCACACCCGTACATCTGGAGCCGCTGGAGTCCCGCTACACCAAGCCGCGCGTGGTGCGGCGGGACCGCTGGTTCGGCACCGGGGTGCTGAAGCTGGCCCGGCCCGGCGAGCCGTGGTCGGTGTGGCTGTTCTGGGAACCGGGCTGGCGCTTCAAGAACTGGTACGTCAACCTGGAGCAGCCGCTGGCCCGTTGGGCGGGCGGGGTCGACTCCGAGGACCACTTCCTGGACATCTCCGTCCACCCGGACCGCACCTGGCACTGGCGGGACGAGGACGAGTTCGCTCAGGCGCTGCGGGACGGCCTGATGGACGCGGAGACCGCCGAGCGGGTCCGGGAGGCGGGGCGGCGGGCGGTCGGGACGATCGAGGCGTGGGGTCCGCCGTTCTCCGACGGCTGGCAGCACTGGCGGCCCGATCCGTCGTGGTCGGTGCCCGCGCTTCCCGAGGACTGGGACCGTACGCCCGCGCACGTGTCCTCATGAGACCCTTGATGCGCCCCCGGACCACAACCGTAGGATCGTCCTCCGCAAGGGCACCGAGGTACAACTGCCAGAATCCGCGCAGAGTCTGATCACATGTCACCGAGGGGCGGCAGCACGTGGGCGAGGGGTACGAGAGCAACGGCGGCGCGGTCGTCGCGAGGTTCAGCCCGGCGGCGGAAACTGCCCCTCACCACGCGGGAATTCCGTTCCCGGGGCACGTGATCCGGGTATCGGGACTTCGGCGGCATCTCCTGCGCGCCCGGCGCGCAGCCCCGGACGGACGGATTCGACACGCGTGACGGAGCAGCCCACCTCCCCCTGCGGACGCCCCCAGCCGGGCGTCGACCCCACCGCGCTCGGCGCGCTGCTGGGTGCCCCGGCACAGGCGCGGGGCGGCGCGGGCACGGGGAAGAACAAGAAGAAGGAGCGCCCAGTCAACGGCCCTGAGCACTCGCAGCCGGCCGCCGCCGAGCCGATGGGGGAACCTCCCGCGCGCGCGAAGTCCAGCGTGGGGGAGCACCGTCCGAGGCCGGCGCCGGAGTCCATTCCCGCCCAGCCGGGCGCCGAGCAGGCGCGCGCCCCGGGCGGCCCGGACCGGCGTACCGGGCGCGGTGGGCCGCCGGGCCGGCCGATGCCCATGCGGCGCGACGGGGACCGGCTGCGGTTCGTCGGCGCGGCGACCCGGCGCATCGCGCGCGGGCTCGATCTGGACGAGATCGTGATGGGCCTGTGCCGCGCCACGGTGCCCACCTTCTCGGACGCGATCCTGGTCTATCTGCGCGACCCGCTGCCGGTCGGTGACGAGCGGCCCACCGGGCCGGTCGTGCTGCGGCTGCGCCGTACCGACCGGATTCCGGACGAGCGGGAGACCGAGGGTCTGCTGCTGCCGCCGCCGTTCCCGGAGCCGGAGGCCGACCCGTCGGCGCTGGCCGCGTTCTCGGGACCGGCCGCGCTGACCGCCGAGCTGTGCGAGGTGCGTGCGGGTGGCGCGCTGAACGAGGTGCTGCGCGGGGTGCGCCCGGTGTTCGCGGACACCCCCGCGGCACGGGCCGCGCTGCCCGAGCTGCTCGGTGAGGACGGCGAGGCGGCCGTACCGTCCGGTCAGCGGGCGATCCTCGCGCCGCTGCGCGGGCGGCGCCGGGTGATCGGCGCGGCGGTGTTCCTGCGCCGCCCGGACCGGCTGGCGTTCGAGGCGGAGGACCTGCTGGTGGCGGCGCAGCTCGCCACGCACAGCGCGCTCGGCATCGACAAGGCGGTGCTGTACGGCCGGGAGGCGTACATCGCCGACGAGCTGCAGCGCACCATGCTCCCCGAGACCCTGCCGCATCCCACCGGGGTGCGGCTGGCCTCGCGCTATCTGCCCGCGGCGGAGACGGCGCGGGTGGGCGGCGACTGGTACGACGCGATCCCGCTGCCGGGCAGCCGGGTGGCGCTGGTGGTCGGCGATGTGATGGGCCACTCCATGACCTCGGCGGCGATCATGGGCCAGCTGCGCACGACCGCGCAGACCCTGGCCGGTCTCGACCTGCCTCCTCAGGAGGTGCTGCACCACCTGGACGAGCAGGCCCAGCGGCTGGGCACGGACCGCATGGCGACCTGCATGTACGCGGTCTACGACCCCGTCGCGCACCGCATCACCATCGCCAACGCCGGGCATCCGCCGCCGGTGCTGCTGCACCTGGGCGGCACCGCAGAGGTGCTGCGGGTGCCGCCGGGCGCGCCGATCGGCGTGGGCGGGGTGGACTTCGAGGCGGTCGAGCTGGACGCGCCCGCCGGGGCCACGCTGCTGCTGTACACGGACGGCCTGGTGGAGTCCCGCCTCCGGGACGTGTGGACCGGCATAGAGCAGTTGCGGGAGCGGCTGACCGCGACCGCGCAGCTGACCGGCCCAGGCCATCCGCCGCCGCTGGAGGCGCTGTGCGACGAGGTGCTGGACATGCTCGGCCCCGGCGACCGGGACGACGACATCGCGCTGCTCGCGGCCCGGTTCGACGGGATCGCGGCCGACGACGTGCGGTACTGGTCGCTGGACGCCGAGGACGCGGCGCCGGGCAAGGCCCGCCGGCTGGCCCGCGTGGCACTGGCCGACTGGGGTCTGGAGAACCTCACGGACTCGGTGGAGCTGCTGGTCAGCGAGGTGGTCACCAACGCGGTGCGCTACACCACGCGCCCGGTGACGATGCGGCTGCTGCGCACCGACGTGCTGCGCTGCGAGGTCGGTGACGACGTGCCGCAGCTCCCCCGGCTGTGCCAGGCCAGAGCCACCGACGAGGGCGGCCGCGGCCTGTACCTCGTCAACAAGCTGGCCCGGCGCTGGGGCGCGACCAGGCTGAGCGTCGGCAAGGTCGTCTGGTTCGAGCTGCACGGGGGCTGATCCCCCGTCCGGTACGACACGACGGGCGCCCGGCTACGGCCGGGCGCCCTTCGCGTGCTACTGGTCGTCGCCGTCCTGCTGGCCGGGGTCGGACGGGGTGCGCGTGGTGGTGGTACCGCCGGTGGGCGGCTCCGTGGTGGGCGTCTGGGTCGGGGTCTGGGTGGGCGCCGTCGGGGACGGGGTGTCGCTCGGGGTCTGGGTGGGCGTCTTGGACGGGGCGGCGGGGGTGGGCGGTTCGCTGCTCGGGGTCTGCGACGGCGTCTGGGACGGCGTCTCGCTGGGGGTCGGCGGCGGGGGCGGGGCGACGGCGGCACCCTGGGTGGTGTCGAGGTCGAACTCGGCCCGCCCGGTCACGCCGAAGGTGTAGGCCGCCCAGATCCGGGCCGGGGGGCCGCCGCCGTTGACGCGGCCACCGCCCATGGCGCCCTTGAGCGAGACATGGGCGAACTTCTTGACCTTCTCGCCCTCGCAGCCGGTGCGGCCGGCCTTGTGCGCCTCGCCGAACAGGCCGACGGAGGTGACGAGATCGGGGGTGTAGCCGGTGAACCAGGCCGAGCGGTCGCAGTCGGAGGTGCCGGTCTTGCCCGCCACCTGCTGCCCGGCCCGCAGCGGGTTGTCCGCCACGGACTGCCGGGCGGTGCCGTCGTCGACGACGCCGGTGAGTACGGAGGTCACCGTGTCGGCGGTGGTGCGGTCGAGCACCCGCTCGCCGACCGGGTTCGGCAGCTGGACCGAACGGCCCTGCCGCTCGGCCGACTTGATGATGCCCGGGGTGACCTTGCGGCCGTGGTTGTCGAGCGTGGCGTAGATGCCCGCCATCTCCAGCGGGCTGGCGCCCATGGACCCGAGGGTCTGCGCGGGGACCGCCTGCATGCCCTCGGTGTCCATGCCGAGCCGCTTCGCGGTGTCCATCACCTTGTCCATGCCGACATCCACGCCCAGCTGCGCGAACACGGAGTTGACGGACTTGTTCATGGCCGTCTGGACGCTGATGGGGCCGTAGTCCGCGTCGTCCTCGTTGGGCGGGGCGAAGCCGGCCCGGGAGCCGTGGTCGCGGACCTGGCGGCCACTGGTGCCGTCGTAGACGGTGTTCGCGCCGATGAGCTTGCCGCTCTGGGTGGTGGCGCCGTGCTCCAGCGCGGCAGCGAGGATGACCGGCTTGAAGGTGGAGGCGGGCTGGTAGTCGCGGCGGGTGGCGTTGTCGACCCAGTAGCTGTAGTAGTCCTTGCCGCCGTAGAGGGCGACGATCCGGCCGGTCTTCGGGTCGACGGAGACCGCGCCGGCCTGGACGTCGGCGTCGACGGGGCGGCGCCTGGGATCGAGTTCGCTGGTGAGCCGGGTCTTCACCGATTTCTCCAGCGCGGCCTGCTTCTTGCGGTCGACGTTGAGGGTGATGGTCCAGCCCTGGCCCTCGACCTTGGCCTCGGCCTCCGAGCGGGAGATGCCCTCCTGCTTCATCAGCTGCCTCTGCAGCTCGGTGTTGGCCAGCGAGACCAGGTAGCCCTTCTGGCCCTCCATGCCGGGGGCGCCCTTGGGCTCCTTGGGCACCGGGAACTTCATGGCGGCGCGCTTGCCCCGGTCGAGCCAGCGCTCCTTGACCATGTTGTCCAGGACGTAGTTCCAGCGGTCGCTGACGAGCCGCTTGCCGGTCGGCGTGGCGGTGGACCAGTCGTACTGGCTGGGCGCCTGGAGGAGAGCGGCGAGGTAGGCGCCCTGTTCGAGCGTGAGGTTCTGCGCGTCGACCCGGTAGTACGCCTGGGCGGCGGCCTGGATCCCGTAGGCGCCGCGGCCGTAGTAGCTGGTGTTGATGTAGCCGGCGAGGATGTCGTCCTTGGACTTCTCGCGCTCCACCTTCAGCGAGATGACCATCTCCTTGAGCTTGCGGGAGACGGTCTGGTCCTGGCTCAGGTAGTAGTTCTTGACGTACTGCTGGGTGATGGTCGAGCCGCCCTGCTTGCCGCGCCCCGCGAGGGTGTTGAGGATGCCGCGCGTGGTGCCCTTCAGGTCGACGCCGGGGTCGGTGTAGAAGGACTTGTTCTCCGCGGCGACGAAGGTCAGCTGGACCTTGCGGGGCACCTTGGAGAGGTCGACTATCTCGCGGTTGACCTTGCCGTCGCGGGCGAGGACGGTGCCGTCGCTGTACTTGTAGACGTTGCTCTGCCGCTGGGCGGCCACGTTGCCCGCGGGCACGTCGACCGACATGTACAGCGCGGCCAGGGCGCCCATGCAGAGCAGGCACAGGGCGAAGACCGTGCCGAGGATCTTCTTCCAGGTGAAGAGCCGGCGTATTCGGCCCTTGGCGGGCCTGCCGCCGGCGTCGCCGGAGACAGCGGGGGCCGGGGCTGGTGAACGGCGTGCGGGTGCCGCGCGGTGGCCGCCGCGCTGTCGCGCTCGTCTCTCGTCCGCTCGTCCCATGGCTCCCTTGGCTCCGCTTCCGTCTCGGGGTCAGCTCCGAAAGCTAACACCCGTCTATGTGACAAAGAGCGTCCGATCCACTCTTTTACGGACGTGAGAATGAGCACCCACCAGCACCCACCAGTACCGACCCCCAAAGGAACCGACGGGCAGGAAGAGCTGGGGGTTGCCTGCGGGAATACCCGAAAAAACGGAATTCTGGCCTCCGAACCCCGTTATGCACACGGGGTATACACGGCATGTAGAGTGCTCGGCATGTCCATCGGTCACACCCTTCTCGGACTCCTTGAGTCCGGCCCGCGGCACGGCTACGACCTCAAGCGGGCCTTCGACGACACCTTCGGCCACGACCGGCCGCTGCACTACGGGCAGGTCTACGCGACCATGTCCCGGCTGCTCAAGAACGGCCTCGTGGAGGTCGACGGGATCGAGGCGGGCGACGGGCCCGACCGGAAGCGCTACGCCATCACCGACGCCGGCATCACGGACGTCGAGCGCTGGCTCGCCAGCCCGGAGAAGCCGGAGGACTACCTCCGCTCGACCCTGTACACCAAGGTCGTACTGGCCCTGCTGACCCACCGCGACGCCGCCGAGGTCCTCGACACCCAGCGCTCCGAGCACCTGCGCACCATGCGCGTGCTCACCGACCGCAAGCGCAGGGGCGACCTGGCCGACCAGCTCATCTGCGACCACGCCCTGTTCCATCTGGAGGCCGACCTCAGATGGCTGGAACTGACCGCGGCACGCCTCGACAAACTTCGCACGGAGGTGGTCGCATGACCCCGCCCGACGGCTCCCTGCTCGTCGCCCACGACCTGCGCAAGTCCTACGGGGCCACCGACGCCCTCGACGGCGCCGCCTTCTCCGTCCACCCCGGCGAGGTCGTCGCCGTGATGGGCCCCTCCGGCTCCGGCAAGTCCACCCTGCTGCACTGCCTCGCCGGGATCGTCCGGCCCGACTCGGGCTCGATCACCTACGCCGGACGCGAGCTGACCACGATGAGCGACACCGAGCGCAGCGCCCTCAGGCGCGGGGAGTTCGGCTTCGTCTTCCAGTTCGGCCAGCTCGTACCGGAGCTGACCTGCGTGGAGAACGTGGCGCTGCCGCTTCGGCTGAACGGCACCGGCCGGAAGGAGGCCGAACGGGCCGCGCTGACCTGGATGGAGCGTCTCGAGGTGGACGGCCTCGCGCGCAAGCGGCCCGGTGAGGTCTCCGGCGGCCAAGGCCAGCGGGTCGCGGTGGCGCGGGCGCTGGTCACCGGGCCCCGGATGCTGTTCGCCGACGAGCCGACCGGCGCGCTGGACTCGCTGAACGGCGAGCGCGTGATGGAACTGCTCACCGACGCCGCCCGCTCGACCGGCGCGGCCGTCGTCCTCGTCACCCACGAGGCCCGGGTCGCGGCCTATTCCGACCGCGAGATCGTCGTCCGCGACGGCCGGTCACGGGACATGGAGCACAGCGCATGACCGTACGGCAGTACGCCCGCGACCTGGGGATGGGAGCCCGGTTCGCCGTGACCGGGGGGCGCGAGGGGTGGATACGTACGGCGCTGACCGCGGTCGGCGTCGGCATGGGCGTGGCGTTGCTGCTGCTCACCACCGCGCTGCCCGGTGTGATCTCCGCGCGCCACGCGGTCGAGGAGCGCCGGTCGGACTTCACGTTCACCGCGACCCCGCTGCCCAGGGGCGACGACACCCTGCTGCTGGCGGCCACCGACACCTGGTGGCGGGCCGCGTCGATCCGGGGCCGCCTCCTCGAACCCGAGGGCCCGAAGGCCCCGCTGCCGCCGGGCGTCGACCACTTCCCGGCCAAGGGCGAGATGCTCGTCTCCCCCGCGCTGGGCACGCTGCTCGCCTCCGGCGACGCGAAGCAGTTGCGCGCACGGCTGCCGTACCGGATCACCGGGACCATCGGCTCGAAGGGGCTGATCGGCCCGCGCGAACTCGTCTACGTGGCGGGTGCCGAGGGCATGCGGGTCGGAGGCGCCGGGGCCCGGGTCGTGCGGCTGCGCTCGTTCGGCGACCCGCAGCCGCGGTCCGAGGAGGCCGATCCGGTGCTGCTGATGATGGTGCTGGTGGTGTTCGTGGTGCTGCTGATGCCGGTCGCGGTGTTCATCGCCGCCGCCGTGCGCTTCGGCGGCGAGCGGCGCGACCGCAGGCTGGCCGCGCTCCGGCTGGTGGGCGCCGACAGCCGGACCACCCGGCGGATCGCGGCGGGCGAGGCACTGGCCGGCTCCCTGATCGGGCTGGTCATCGGCGCCGGACTCTTCCTGGCCGGACGGCAGCTCGCCGGGTCGGTGACGGCCATGGGCGAGAGCTTCTACCCCGCCTACCTCGACCCCTCTCCCCTGCTCGTCCTGCTGGTCGCGCTCGCGGTCCCGGCGTGCGCGGTGCTGGTGACGCTGCTGGCCATGCGCGGGGTGGTCATCGAGCCGCTCGGCGTGGTGCGCACCGCCGTGCCCGCCCGGCGCCGGCTGTGGTGGCGGCTGCTGCTGCCGCTGGCCGGGCTGGCGCTGCTCTACCCGATGCTCGGCCAGGGCCGTTCGAACGGCGACTTCAACCAGTACCTCGTCACCGCCGGTGTGCTGCTGCTGCTGGTCGGCATCACCGCCCTGCTGCCCTGGCTGGTGGAACGCGCCGTCGCCCGGCTCGACCCGGGCCCGCTGTCCTGGCAACTGGCGGTGCGGAGACTCCAGTTGAGCAGCGGTACGGCGGCCCGCACGGTCAACGGCGTCGCGGTCGCGGTGGCCGGCGCGATCGCGCTCCAGATGCTGTTCGCGGGCGTGCAGGGCGCGTACGTGCGGGACACCGGGCAGGACCCGTCCCGCGCGCAGCTGGAGATCGCCCTCTCCGACCGCGGCCAGGTCGGTCCGGCCGCCGCCTCGGTCGCCCGGACCCGGGGGGTGCGAGCCTCGGTGGGCCTGGCCACCGCCACGCTCGGGGAGAAGCCGCGCGACGCGGACGCCTCGCTCGACATCGTGGTGGGCGACTGCGCCTCGCTGCGCGAACTGGCCCACCTGCCGTCCTGCCGTGACGGCGACACCTTCGCCCTGAGCAGCCCGGAGTACCGCAGCGGGTTCGACCGCACCTCGCGTGACGCCGTACTGCGCCCCGGTCACGACGCCTACATCGACCCCGCCTACGCCGACGTCAAGGGGCTCTCGGTGCCGGTCGCGGTGCCGAAGCACCTGCGCTGGGTCACGGCCCGCGAGGACTCCCTGATGTCCCGCGCCAACGGCCTGCTGGTCACCCCGGCCGCCTTCCCGAAGGCGGCCGAACCGGCGCTGTCGGGCCAGGTCTTCGTACGGATGGACCAGGCGCTGCCGGACGTCCAGGAGTACGTGCGGAACACCGTCGCGCGGGTCGACCCGCTCGCGTACATCACGGCGGTGACGCCGACCGAGACGTCCTTCCGGTACACCTCCCTGCGCACCGGCATGCTGATCGGCGCCTCCTGTGTGCTGGTGCTGATCGGGGCCAGCCTCCTGGTCTCCCAGCTGGAGCAGTTGCGCGACCGGCGCAGACTGCTGTCGGCGCTGGTCGCGCTGGGCACCCGGCGCCGCACGCTCGGCCTGTCGGTGCTGTGGCAGTCGGCCCTGCCGATCGCGCTGGGCCTGCTGCTGGCCTCGGTGGTGGGCGTGCTCCTGGGCGCGGTGCTGCTGAAGATGTCGGCGGCCGAGGTGACCGTGGTCTGGCCCGACGTGCTGACGCTGACCGGCGTCGGTGCGGGCGTCGTCCTCGCGGTCACCCTGTTCACCCTGCCGCCGCTGCTCCGCATGACCCGCCCCGACGGGCTGCGTACCGAGTAGCGTCTCGGTCCGCCCCGCCCGTGATCCGTACGGGCAGCGGGCGCATCGCCTCGCGCAGGGCCGCGGCCAGCTCCTCGTACTCGGCGGAGCGGGCCGCGGCCGTGCGCATGGCGAGGGCGATCCGGCGGCTCGGGGCCGGGTGGGCGAAGGAGCTGGTGAGGACCTTGCCGCCCCGGGTCGCCTCCAGCTGTATCGCGGTGCGCGGCAGCAGGGTGCAGCCGAGGCCGCCCGCGACCAGCTGGACCAGGGTGGACAGACCGGCGGCGGTCGTGGTGACCGGGGCCGCGCCCCCGCCCCGGAACTCCCGGCCGGCCTCCCGGCAGATCTCCAGGGCCTGGTCGCGCAGGCAGTGTCCCTCGTCCAGCAGCAGCAGGTTCAGCTCGCGCAGCGCGTCGCGCGGGATGCCGGTGCGGCGGCCGACTTCATGGTCCAGCGGTGTGACGAGCACGAAGTCCTCGTCGAACAGCGGGAGTTCGGCCACCCCGGGCACACCGAGGGGCACCGCGAGCAACAGCAGGTCGAGCCGTCCGGAGTGCAGCCCGTCCAGCAGGCCGGCGGTCTGCTCCTCGTGCACCTGGAGGTCGAGCTGCGGATAGCGGTCGTGCACCAGCCGCAGCACGGTCGGCAGCAGATAGGGGGCGACGGTCGGGATGGCGCCGAGCCGCAGCACCCCGGTGAAGGGCGCCCGGACCGCCTCCGCCTCCTCCAGCAGCGCCCCCACCTCGGCCAGCACCGCCTTCGCCCGCACCGCGAGCCGCTCCCCGGCGGAGGAGAGCAGCACCTTGCGGGTCGTACGCTCCACCAGGGCCACGCCGAGCGTCTCCTCCAGCGCGGCGACCGCCCCGGACAGCGCGGGCTGGCTCATCCCGATGGCGGCGGCCGCGTCCCGGAAGTGCAGGTGCTCGGCGACCGCCGTGAAGGCCCGCAACTGCGCCAGGGTCGGCTGCTTCCGCCTGCCACCACTGATGGTCACTGATAGCCACCTCCGATCAACCGGACCGATTGTAGCTATTTCACTAATCAATTGACCCTGTGCCACCATCAGCCCAGTCCAACCCATGGGAGACATCCCGCAAGCTGGGATGTCCCCGCGCTGCAAGGAGAGCACGTGCTCACTGTCGGTGACAAGTTCCCCGAGTTCGAACTGACCGCCTGCGTCTCGCTGGAGAAGGGCAAGGAGTTCGAGACGATCGACCACAAGACCTACGAGGGCAAGTGGAAGATCGTCTTCGCGTGGCCCAAGGACTTCACCTTCGTGTGCCCGACCGAGATCGCCGCCTTCGGCAAGCTGAACGACGAGTTCGCCGACCGTGACGCGCAGATCCTCGGCTTCTCCGGCGACTCCGAGTTCGTCCACCACGCCTGGCGCAAGGACCACCCGGACCTGACCGACCTGCCGTTCCCCATGATGGCGGACTCCAGGCACGAGCTGATGCGCGATCTGGGCATCGAGGGCGAGGACGGCTTCGCCAAGCGTGCCGTCTTCATCGTCGACCAGAACAACGAGATCCAGTTCACCATGGTGACCGCCGGCTCCGTCGGCCGTAACCCCAAGGAGGTCCTGCGGGTCCTCGACGCCCTCCAGACGGACGAGCTGTGCCCGTGCAACTGGAGCAAGGGCGAGGACACCCTCGACCCGGTCGCGCTGCTGGCGGGTGAGTGACCCATGTCCCTCGACTCGCTGAAGTCCCGCGTCCCGGACTACGCCAAGGACCTGAAGCTCAACCTGGGTTCGGTCATCGGCAACTCCGGCCTCCCCGCCCAGCAGCTCTGGGGCACCGTGCTGGCGACCGCGATCGCCTCACGCTCCCCCATCGTGCTGCGTGAACTGGAGCCGGACGCGAAGGCGAACCTGTCGCCCGAGGCGTACACGGCGGCCAAGTCCGCCGCCGCCATCATGGCGATGAACAACGTCTTCTACCGCACCCGCCACCTGCTGTCGGACCACGAGTACGGCACCCTGCGCGCGGGCCTGCGGATGAACGTCATCGGCAACCCCGGCGTCGACAAGGTCGACTTCGAGCTGTGGTCCTTCGCGGTCTCCGCGATCAACGGCTGCGGTCTGTGCCTCGACTCGCACGAACAGGTGCTCCGCAAGGCCGGTGTCGAGCGCGACGTGATCCAGGAGGCGTTCAAGATCGCCTCCGTGGTCCTGGCGGTCGGCGTCACGCTGGACGCCGAGGCTGTCCTCGCCGAGTAGCCCCGCGCCCGAGGGCCCCGCTCACACCTGGTGAGCGGGGCCTTCGGTGGTTTCGCGGGCGTCGTCGGCGGCGATGTCCCCGGGCCCCTCGTCGGCCTCGTCGGCCCCGACGGCCTCGGCAGCCCCGACGGCCTCGTTTACGGGCGCCGGACCGGCTGAGTCCTCCGCACCCGGAGCCGGGTAGTGCTGCTCCGCCGAGTACTGCCGCAGGTACCCCACCACCGTGTTCGTCACCGCCACCAGCGGTACGGCCACCACCGCGCCGCCGATGCCGGCCACCATGCCGCCGGCCGCGACCGTGAGGACCACCGCGAGCGGATGGACCCGCACCGCCCGGCCCAGGATGAACGGCTGGAGGATATGGCCCTCGATCTGCTGGACGGCGAGCACCACGACCAGGGTCATCAGGGCGGTGAACACGCCCTGCGTCACCAGCGCGACGACGATCGCCAGCGCGCCGGAGGCGACCGCGCCGACCAGCGGGATGAACGAGAACAGGAAGATGAAGACCGCCAGCGGCACCGCCATCGGCACATCGAGGAAGTAGATGCCGATACCGATGAATATGGCGTCGATCAACGCGACCAGCACCGTGCCGCGCACATACGCGGTCAGGGTGGCCCAGGCACGCGGACCGGCACCGGCCACACCCGGACGGGCGGCGGCGGGGACCAGCTTCAGGAACCAGTCCCAGATCCGCTTGCCGTCGTAGAGTAGGAAGAGCGTCGAGAAGAAGACCAGCAGGATGCCGGTCAGTGCCTCGACGACGACCTGGACTCCCTCCAGACCGGCGGACGTTATCTGGTCGGTGTTGGCTCCGACGGCCTCGCGGAGGTTCTTGGCGATCTGGTTGATCTGCTTGTCGGTGACATGGAACGGGCTCTTCAGCAGCCAGTTGCGCAGATCGTCGATGCCGTTCTGGATCTGGCTGGAGAGGGTGTCGATGTTCTCCATGACCTGCCAGGTCACGAACCAGCCCAGCAGCGCGATGACCACGAAGCCCGATATGGCGGTCAGCGCCGTCGACGGACCGCGCGGCATGCCATGACGCATCAGCCGGGCCACGGTCGGCTGGAGCAGCGCGGTGACCAGCAGGGCGACCACGAACGCGAACACCACGAGCTGGACCGCGCTGATGACCCGCATCAGCACCCAGACCGTGCCGGCCAGGACCAGCAGCCGCCAGCCCGCCTCGGCCGCCACCCGCACACCCCACGGCACGGCGTGCGCGGGGTCGGGGCGCGGGGTGAGCGGTGCGGGCCGGGGCGCGGGAACGGCCACCGCGTCGGGGGGGCCTTCCGGTCCGGCGTGCTCCTTCCGGACCTCGGCCCGGCGCTCGTCCAGGCGCTCACTCATCTCGGTCAGACCGGCACCTAGCCGGCCGAGCCATCCTGGCATTCGCGTCATGTTGCCTACCCTTCCCCCGCGTCCCGGACCCACTCCGCCGCGCCTTGTCACGAACCTCGTCACGAAGGGGGAGTTGTCCGAGTACGACCGTACCGCGCGAAAGCCCCTCACCCGGGTAGGGGGAGGGGCTGCGCGCGGACGAGCGTCGGGAAGTCGCTCAGTACCAGTGGTTGGCCTGCCAGAAGGTCCATGCCTCGCACGGGCTGCCGTAGCGGCTGTCCATGTAGTTGAGGCCCCACTTGATCTGGGTCGCCGGGTTGGTCTGCCAGTCGGCGCCCACCGAGGACATCTTGGAGCCGGGCAGGGCCTGGAAGAGGCCGTAGGCGCCGGAGGAGGCGTTGACCGCGCGGTAGTTCCAGCTCGACTCGTGGTCCACGATGTTGCTGAAGCACTGGAACTGGCCGGCGCCCACCATCTGACGGGCCATGGCCTGGAGCTGGGCGACGGAGTAGCTGCTCTGCGGGGCGAAGCTGGAGACGTCGCGGATGTCGCTGCGGCTGGCGGCGGCGGCGGCCTTGGTCTCGGCACGCTCCTTCGCCAGCTCGGCCGCCTTCTCGGCGTCCTTCTTCTTGGCGATGGCCGTCTCGGCGGCGGCCTTGCGGGCCGCTGCTTCGGCGTCCTTCTTGGCGCTCGCGTCGGCCGCGATGGCCTGCGCGTCGGCCTGCTGCGTCAGGGACGCGGTCTGCACCTGCGCCTGCTGATCGGCGGGGAGCTCAGCGAGGAGCGTGGTGTCGGCGGCCGCAGGCTCGGCGTCGTTGTTCTGCGCGACGCTGCCCGAGGCAACCCCGACGACGCTTCCCACGGCGGTGACCGCGGTGGCCGACGCCACTGCGAATCCCCGGACCGAAATCCGGCTCACACGGTTTCCTTCCAGCATCGCCCGCTTCGGTGACCGTGGCGGACGCGATCGTGCCCCCGACACTGGCCTCCCAACTGAAGGGTCACAGGAGACACGGGCCCGGTGGGCGACTCCCGCACGGGGAGCACCGCGTGATGCTCGGGCGGCATACGACGACGCTATGGAGTTGGCGACTTGCTCCGTGGATCGCGCCTGCCGGGGGGCTGGAACGTGCCTCGGGGTACAGGTGTGTCGTATGCGGGGCCTGACAGGACTGAGACTCTGCCGTAACCCGGCGACGAGTGGCAATTCCGGGTTGCGTGTGAAAGCTCACACCTCGTTTGGCCCAAGGGGATTCAGGAAATACCCGCGCACGCAGACGCCGCCCGGCTAAGCTCTTCGGCTTCGCCGGGCGGCGCCTGTGGTTGTCAGAGAACAGGTCAGATGTGGCCGTCCTCCAGCATTTCGGTCACCAGTGCCGCGATCTGGGACCTTTCGGACCGGTTCAGCGTGACGTGCGCGAAGAGCGGATGTCCCTTCAGCTTCTCCACGACGGCCACCACGCCGTCGTAGCGGCCGACACGCAGGTTGTCCCGCTGCGCCACGTCATGGGTGAGCACCACCCGCGAGTTGGCGCCGATCCGGGAGAGCACCGTCAGCAGCACGTTGCGCTCCAGCGACTGCGCCTCGTCCACGATCACGAAGGCGTCGTGCAGCGAGCGGCCGCGGATGTGGGTGAGCGGGAGGACCTCCAGCATCCCGCGCGCCGTGATCTCCTCGATGACCTCCCGGTTGGTGACCGCCGAGAGCGTGTCGAAGACGGCCTGGGCCCAGGGGCCCATCTTCTCCGCCTCGCTGCCCGGCAGATAGCCCAGTTCCTGCCCGCCGACCGCGTACAGCGGCCGGAAGACCATCACCTTCTGGTGCTGACGGCGTTCCAGGACCGCCTCCAGGCCCGCGCAGAGCGCCAGCGCCGACTTGCCGGTGCCGGCGCGGCCACCCATGGAGAGGATGCCGACGTCCGGATCGAGCAGCAGGTCGAGCGCGATGCGCTGCTCGGCGCTGCGGCCCTTGATGCCGAACGCCTCCCGGTCACCGCGCACCAGCCGGACGCTGCCCTCCGGGGTGACGCGGCCGAGTGCCTTGCCGCGCTCGGACTGGATGGTCAGTCCGGTGTGCACGGGCAGCTCGGACGCCTCGGGCACGAACACATGGCCTTCCTCGAAGAGGATGTCCACCTGTTCACCGGGGAGCGTCAGTTCGGACATGCCGGTCCAGCCGGAGGAGTCCGTGATGGCGAGTTCGGCGCGGTACTCCTCGGCCAGCAGACCGACCGAGGACGCTTTGATCCTGAGCGGCAGGTCCTTCGACACGACCGTGACGTCGAACCCCTCGGCCTGGAGATTCCGGGCCACCGCGAGGATGCGGGAGTCGTTGTCCCCCAGGCGGTAGCCGCTGGGCAGCACGCTGGGGTCCGAGTGGTTGAGCTCGACACGGACGGTCCCGCCGAGTTCCCCCATCGGGATGGGAGCGTCGAGCCGGCCGTACCGCACCCGGTAGTCGTCCAGCAGGCGCAGGGCCTGACGGGCGAAGTAGCCGAGCTCGGGATGGTGCCGCTTGGCCTCCAGCTCGGTGACCACGACGATCGGGAGCACTACCTCGTGCTCCTCGAACCGGGTCATGGCTTTGGGATCGGCCAGCAGGACGCTGGTGTCGAGAACATAGGTGCGCCGGTCGGGCTGGTGGCGCTTTGTGCTGGTCACCACGGAAGGACGTACCCCCTCGGATGAGGTCGGGGAGCGACGAGGTGGAACTGGACCGGTCTCCAGGCCCCCGCGGACGGCGGGCCGGGGTCCGGCCCCCCGCCGCTGCTCCGTGCGGGCGACCCCCGGTCGGGCTGGTGCAAAGGGCC